>JAGQQG010000262.1 GCA_020426325.1 Planctomycetaceae bacterium
GATCTCGACGACTACGCTGCTTTCATGGAGAAGCAGCTTCGCACGCTCCGTCACTTTGAGCGGTGCCTGTTTGCCATGCGGTGTGCAGATCACCTGTTGGCTGTCTATTCCGATCTGCTTGCTGAAAGCCTGTCGAAACCTGACGTGCGAACGATACGGCGGATTGTCAAAGAGCTTTGGGCATCGCTGCTAAGCGGCGTGATTCCCGACAGCGAAGAACTGAACGCTCTCGACATGGATTTCATGGGGATCGATGTCGGATGGGCCGATCCAGCGAGTGACGTTCATCCCGTCGCATCCATCGTGCAGCAGAGCATCGGGATGTGCATTCTGTGCTGCCGTAGGAACGATGTTGGGTTGACCCAGATGGTTGCGCATTCAGTGATCGAATGTCTGGACTACAAACTCGAAGAAGTCGATCCCGACTATTCCCCGGACGACTTGTTCGAGCGGCCCGAGACTCAACACGAACTCGAAGCTCAGGCAGTCATGATGAAGCACCTGCGAGGCGAGTACGAACTGAACAAGAAGCTGCGGACAATGTTCCGGTAGGATGTTCCCGCCGAAAACTCACTCCCTACCGCTGGTAAGTGCCCATCAGTTGCCCCTCGGCCACGATGTGCCCCTTCATGGCGGACTCCAGTTCGGCTTTGGTCGAACCGGGTGGTAGCTCCAGCGTCTTCGAGAGAGCATACAGCTTGAAGAAGTAGCGGTGCGGCTTCCCTTTGGGCGGGGCGGGACCGCCGTAGCCGATGTTGCCGAAATCGTTCTTCCCCTGTTTCGCTCCACTGGGCAGCGTCGGCGTGGTCGGAACTGCTGCATTCAACTCCAGAGTCTCTGGCGGGATGTTGACAAGAACCCAATGGACCCACGTTCCTCGGGGAGCATCTGGATCGTCACAGATGAGGGCCAGACTTTCCGTTCCCACAGGCGGTTGGGACCAGCGAAGTGGCGGTGACTGATCCGCACCATCTCCGGTGAATTCTTTGGGGATCGAGCTTCCTTGTTGAAACGCTGTGCTGGTCAGTTGCATGGACATCGGCGTCACTCCTGTTTCATTCACGTTGGACGGTGGGCTGCACCCCATGCAGGCCAAGAGCAAGATCGATATGACGGCGTTGGAGTTTCCACACGTTACCTGCTGACTCGGAACATCCTTGTGGGCCGATGCACGCTGACTTCTATGAGATTTCAATATCGAATCCGACCTTCCTTCATCGTCCACGCCTGCAAGGCGACCAACGCCTCATCTCGAAGGGCTTGCTGCACCGGAATCGAACGTTCAACAGACGATTTCCCAAGTTCACGGTAGAAGTTCCGATCATCAAACCCCGCTGCCGCCGCATCATCGCAAGTGGCGGCGTAGTAGATGCGGTCCAACCGTGACCAGTAGATGGCAGCCAAGCAGAGAGGACAGGGTTCGCAACTGCTGTAAATCTCACACCCTGCCAACGAGAAGGTCTTCAAGCGGGAACAAGCATCACGGATCGCCACCACCTCGGCATGAGCCGTGGGATCGTTCGTGGATGTCACTCGATTCCAGCCCCTTCCGACGATCTCGCCGTTGCGCACGATGACAGCCCCGAACGGACCACCTTCGTTGGCTTCCATTTGCTCAATGGAAAGCCGTATGGCTTCACGCAGGAAATCAAGATTCATTGCACCAACTCTCCCAGTCGTCTGCATCAACCGTCATG
>JAGQQG010000263.1 GCA_020426325.1 Planctomycetaceae bacterium
GAAGCATTCATCTACGTCGCCATGATCCACATCATGGTCAGACGACTCAACTAACCCTTTTCAAACGCGTTCTGAGACCAAACGCGATTTCAACGTGCGATTGCCGTGTACTCGACCCGACCCGGTACCAACACGGGATCGCGAGCTTATTAAGGTCACTTGTGTGGAATCACGGACCGTTCTTCAAACATCCTGCGTTCACAGCCGAGAGTGAATGGCGATTGGTCTTTCATGGAGATGATCCGAATGATCAACTATCACTTCAATTCTACATCCGGCATGACAACTCACTTGTGCCTTACTTTGAGTTCCCGCTTGAAGTCGGAATTCCCTCTCTTCGAGAGATCATCGTCGGTCCGAAAGTCTCACTACGGAACGTAGAAGCGATTAGGATGTTTCTTCAAACGCGGGGTTTTGGGGGAATCGAAATCAGACAGTCGCGCGTCCCATTGGTGTAGGAATCTCGACCGGAACCCTTCGGGTACCACGGGTTGTCCCAACCCGTGTCGCGAAGCGATGGGAAGATTTCCTGAAGACGAATGATCCACTTGATTGGTCGTCATCACGCATGCTTCTGCCCGCTGGAGCGGCACCGGTTGGGACAACCGGTGCTACCCTCAATGGACGGTGCACCCTGCATGCGACAGACAACACTTCCAGAAACGCCTCAGCGAGCATGACAACATGAATTCCGAAGACCTCACACTCATCGAAACACGTCTCGCGCTGAAGCTGCCGGCGGCGTATCGCGATGCACTGCTGGCGGGTGTGGAACTCAATAGTTCTGCTCCTGAGCCATATTTTCAGCAGGATGCGACCGAACTGTTGATCACAAACCTTGAGTTGAGAATGTCTCCGAATCAGGATGCATTTGACGGCGGGGCATGGCCTGCTGACGGCATCTGCATCGGGGATGATGGAAGTGGCAACATCTACTTCATCCGTGCCAACGACGAGAAATGTGCCGTTGAGTGCTACGACCACGAAACCGGTGAGTTCGAAGCAGTCAGCGACTCCCTCGAAGGATACTTCGCTTACATTGAAAACCTGCTGCGGACAATGGCTGCGATCACCGGCGGTCGCGGTCCATCGATTGATTCACCTCCCGTCGCAGAACATAAATCTGGTGCAGCAATCGTGCGGACAGCTACTCTGCGAGAGAGCGTGCTCAACCCGATCTCGATGGAGGAGTGGACGGCGTTCGTCGAATCAGACGCGGAACTGGAAATGCGTGGTTACCGTTCGATCGTAAATCCATTCAACAGAGAAGAAATCCGCACCGAATCCCCCGGTTTGGCTGTGATGCAGGAGGATGATTCCAATCAGGAGTTCGAATACACCTGCGGCCGCATCATGGTGCGACGCCCAAGCCACGCAGCGCTGGCAAAACTCGATGAGGCGGCAAGTGTATTGAATGCCAAAGTCCTCACCGGTTGGTAGGGCGACGACACTGTGGGGTTCACGGGGAATTGCGCACCGGTCGACGGCCGACTCCCTGACGGTCGTGGCTCTGATGGGGTGTCGTGTTGTTCGTGTGTCTAACTGTGACACGTGTTGATTGAAAAAGTTGGACCGGCCGGTCCGGGGGCGGACGGTGTTTGGGGATCAGGCGGCGCGGCCAGGGCCGGGACTTGTCGGGGTGATCGCGATCGTGACTCTGCCTT
>JAGQQG010000264.1 GCA_020426325.1 Planctomycetaceae bacterium
TGAAGATCGCTCTTGGCCCGAGGCTGCACGCTCTTCGACAGCTTGCTCAGCACATTGCCCGACTTGTGGAACCAGCATCGTTGCTCGGCCGTCTCGCGGGTGGCCCAGATTGCTGGCAATCTGGGAAGACGGAGTCGTCAAGAGGTGGCAGGATGAACGTCTGACGCACTCACGACCTCGCACGGCTGCGCCGCCCTGGTTGACGAGCAAACAAAGGCACTCTCCACACAGGCTTCTGTCCACTGACGCGGCACCTGTTGAGCCAAGCGATGCTACCCGCTCACTCACTCACCTTCAGGCGTTCGTGCATTGCTTCCAATGAGATGCGGGATTTCCACGTGGGATAGTCTTGGTCCAATAGCTTGGCAGGCCAGGTGCCGTACCATGCGTAGCCGGATCGTCTTTCCAGTTTGACTTCGGTAAGGTGCTCAACCTTGATACCGTCGCGATTACAGAAGAAGGGGCGATTGGTCTCGATGTCGTAGAACCTCGCCCAGATGGGTGGGGCTAGCGGGTCTTCGACTTCCCTGCGATCTATCTTCGCCGTGAACCCCTCGAACCGGACCGGCGTGATGGGGACGGTTTCGATGCGTATCCCTTCGATCTTCGCTGACTCGAACCATGCGATGGCACTCTCGATGGCTGCGATGACCTCCGGAGTCGGGTTGGGGAGTTCCATGAGAAAGCGAACGACGCCGGCGCTTTCCAAGGCTGTAATCGACGGCAGCTCATAGGTGCGAGCCTTGACTGGCTGGAAGGTGACGTGGTCGTGCTGTTGGCACCAGGCTGTCTTTCTGCCGTCGACCTGAATCTGACACATGAGCGTGACCTCGATCGCCTGACCCAACGCTTGAGACAAGCGAGTCTTGAAATCTGGTTCCAGCCAGTCGAAGTGAGGTGGGTTCTGACGAATGTCGAGCAGCAGATGCATGATCCCCACCATCACGTCATCGTTGAATGTGATCGCATCGACGTCCCGCCCCCGCCATCCGCCGGTGGCCCGCTGTTCTTGCAGTATGTACTCCAAACCTCGCGTTGCGGCCTGCCGGTATCGGGAAAGACCGGTGACCTGAGCGACCTTCGCCAGATACTCGATCTGCGGATAGATGTTGCGGTTGTCGAACGTGCTCCGCCCGAGGGTGTTGTTGCGAAGCCTGCGGATCTCCTGGACATCAATGATCGCCAGCCAATCCAGATTGGCCGGCCAGCCGCCATCCTCGTTCTGAAACTTCAACAGATTCTCAGCGATGTGAACCACCTGCTCAGGCTGATAGCGAGCGTCGTTTCGATCCCGGCCATCCTTCATCTGCCAGTGGTGAATACTGTCCCGAAACAGCGAAAAGTCAATCGGCTCGTACGTGTTCCCGAGAGCATGCTCGACGGAATCAACTTCATCATCATCCAGGAGTCGCAGTTGTAAGGCTGAACCTGACGTATCCTGCGCGATCACATCCGCCACTGTCCAAACCAGCATCACAAAGAGAATCGCTGAATTTCCAACCGACAGACAGAAACTGGTCGAATTCTCAACCGGCATTTCATCAAATTCCTTGATTGATCACGAATCTCTATTAAAGCCTTCCATGATTGCCAGTCATTGGTAGAAGTCAAGTAGTGCCTGGTCTATCAGCACGGTGACTCATTTCGTGGTGATGCCCAGTTT
>JAGQQG010000265.1 GCA_020426325.1 Planctomycetaceae bacterium
GCACTGATGAATGGTCGCTTTGACTTCACGAATGGCGTCAGCCAGCGCCAATGCTTCCTCTTCACGGCAGGTAAGGATGTGATGCGACAGGCGTTCTGCCGTCTTTCGTCCGATTCCCGGCAGGCTCGCGAACTGGCCGATCAAACGTGCCACTGCAGGGCCAAACGGATGGTGTCCGTCCTCAATACGTCGGGGGGGCATGTTAACTCGGCTCCGTACTCAGGACGAACGGGCAATTCACGCTTCGAACGTCTGTCTGAAACACCTCCATTATGGTTCGTCCGTCTGACTCGAATCGTCGTCGTCGGGGACTCCCCCCATGCCGAATTTTTGCATCATGTCCCCCAGACCAGGAAGGTTGAGGTCGCCCGCCATTCGGCTCATTTGTTCGGCCTGTGCCTGCTTAGCCTTCTCCAGCGCCTGATTGACTGCGGAGACGATCAACTCTTCGATCATCTCCCGGTCGCCAGCTGCGAAAATGGCCTCTTCGATCTGACAGCCGGTCACTTTCTGTTGGGCGGTCGCCTCGATCTTGACCATCCCTCCACCGGCCGTTCCCTCAACTCGCAACTCAGCCAATGCATCGTTCATCGCGCCCATACGATCCTGGAGCTGCTGAGCCGACTTCATGATGCCAGCGATGTTGCCTAAACCTTTGAACATGTCCTATTCCTCGTTAGCCGCTTCGTGAATCTCCCGGACGTCGACCACTGTTGCTCCAAAAATGGAGAGCGCCTGTTCGACAAATGCGTCCTTGTCCACTTTGGGGGTCCTTCTTCGTATTTTTTGAGGGGCCGTGGACTCGGACGACCGGTTGCTCTCGGGGGCTTCGTTCTCGACCACCCGAAAAGTCACCTTGATCTTTTGACCGCAGACTTCCTGTGCGATCGACTCCAACTGACTGATGGATTCTGGTCGGTCACAATACTGTCTACTGAGAAAATAGCTTTGTGGAATCGATAAGACCAGATCGTTTGGCCCAGAAATTGCTAGATTGCTGACTGCCTTGAGGTGTCCAGCGAGCTTATCTTCTGTTCTAGAAGTCACTTCTGACCAGAACTCCTTGAGCGATGCTTCGGCAAAGTCCACCAATTCAGCTGGCCTGGGGGACTCTTGGATGTCAACAACTTGCGATTGCTGGGGCGACAGGGTCGATTTGGGGGGACTTGGGGAGACGGGATGAGTCTCGATGACAGATTCAGGCTGAGCCGGTGTTTCTCGAGATTTCGGGGAGCCGTCTGCTGGTGCAAGCGGAGTCGCAGGTGTGGTGATCGTCGATGGTTGAGTCACTCGTGTGGGAGCGGGAATCCTTTGGGGCGTTGTTCCGCCTCCGCCACGGACCATTTCGATTGTGACTCCAATGTTGTCGAGGTCTTCCAACAACGAAAGTCGAATGACGGCCAACTCCAT
>JAGQQG010000266.1 GCA_020426325.1 Planctomycetaceae bacterium
TGAGATGCCCCCATTTTTTGTACCAGGCTTATGAGAGTTCGGGTTAGGTAAGTCAATCAGCAGTGTGCCGCTGGAGTGAGGCCGGAGGCCGAACGGAAGGGGCACACTGCGACGCGAATGATGCGGGCGTCTGTCCTCCCAGCGAACTGTGGGGACGCCGTTGGTTGTAGGTCATTCTCCAAGCTGTGATCACAGACATCGCCTCGGTCAACGAGGTGAACTCTTCACACGACAGGCATTCGTCTCTCAACCGGCTGTGGAAACTCTCCACATAACCGTTCTCCCAGGGAGAGCCCGGTTCGATGTACGACGTCCCTACCTCGATCCGGTCCAGGAAGGTTCGCAGACGAGTCGCAATGAACTCCGGGCCGTTGTCGCAACGCACAAACTCCGGAACGCCGCGAATTGCAAACAAGTCGACCAACACGCCAACCACATCCTCGCTCGTGATCCGACGATTCACTTCCAGGGCGATGCACTCACGGGTGAACTCGTCAACGATCGAGAGGATCTTCAGCGGACGACCGTTGACGGTCCTGTCGAAGACAAAGTCCAACGACCAGACATGGTTCATGCGTTCGGCCTTGCAACGAGTGATCCCACCGCTCGCATCACCCAGTCGCCTGCGTTTTCTCTTCTTTCTTGGCACTTTCAAGCCCTCCTGTCTCCACAGTCGATAGACGCGTTTGAAGTTCACCTGCCAGCCTTCGCCCCGCAGCAAGCGGGTGATCTGACGATATCCAAACCGAGGAAACTCGCGAACCAACTCGAGGATCCGAGCCACCAGTTGAGGTTCATCGTCCTTCGTCGTTGTCACGTAACGCTGAGTGCTGCGAGGCTGCCCCAACACGGCACAAGCCCGACGCTCCGACACGTCGCACGTTGACTGCACATGCGACACCGCTTCACGCCGTCGAGCCGGGCTCAGTAGTTTCCCTCCAGGGCCTCCTTCAAGATCCGCTTGTCGAGTTCTGACTCAGCCAGCAACTCCTTGAGACGACGGTTCTCGACCTCCAGCTCTTTCAATCGTTTCGCTTCGTCAGACTTCATGCCTCCGAATTGCTTCTTCCAACGCTGCCACGTCGATTCCTTGACCTCCAGCTTCTGCAAGACTTCTCCCAACATCCTGCCAGCCGTCAACATCGCATCTCCCTCTTGAAGCAGCTTCACAATCTGCTCCGGTCTCCGCCTGCGTCGCTTCGTCATCAGAGTCTCCTTCGACCATCATCGGTCTGTTGACTCTCATAACATCTGGATCAAAATTCGGGGAGCATGCCA
>JAGQQG010000268.1 GCA_020426325.1 Planctomycetaceae bacterium
GCACATGCGTATGATCCACGGACCGGCGAAGAACTGTGGCACGTCACCTACACCGGCTTCTCGACCGTGCCGGCCCCCGTCTCAGCAAACGGCGTCGCCTATCTCTGCACCGGGTTCTTCGACACAGAGTTACTCGCGGTCAGTCTTGATGGTCGAGGAAATGTGACCGGCAGCCACGTCCGCTGGTCGTACGACAAGCAGGCGCCGGAGACCCCCTCGCCACTCGTGATTGATGGTCGCGTGTTCATCGTTTCGGACAAAGGAGTCGGAACGGCCCTTGATGTCTCGACCGGCGAGCGTGTGTGGCTCAAACGACTGGGCGGCAACTACTCCGCCTCGCCGCTAACGGACGGTAAACACATTTACTTCTGCAGCGAGACGGGGCAGACCAAAGTCGTCTCGCTCGACGACAAGCCAGAGGTCATCGCGACGAACAAACTCGACGGCCGCATCAAAGCATCCCCCGCCGTCAGCGGCAACACCCTGTTCATCCGCACGGACAAGGCACTGTATCGCATCGAAGCATCCCTCGATGGTGAAGAGTAGTTTTCAGAGCCGCGCCCGTCAGGAAGCGACCGCTGATTGAGGTCGAGTGGTTCCGGTATCATTCGATGCGTGTGAACGACCGCTTCCTCACGGGCGCGGCTCTGATAGTTTGCACTGACTATGCGGCTTTGCGTGGTTTGTCCTCGACTCTCACGCTGGACGATGACCACGGGCCGATAATGATGTCCGGACGGGCCTGTGATGTTCCGGGTTCATTGCTTCCCAGTACAAGATCGTGCGTCCACTCGACGACGGTCGGCTTGTCGTCGGTCGCCGAAGCCATCAGTGCTGGTCCTCGCGAACGAGCACGGCTGTCCTGATCTCGTCGGTCGAGTGT
>JAGQQG010000269.1 GCA_020426325.1 Planctomycetaceae bacterium
CACCGCGATGATGACCAGCAGGAACATGTTCTGCGTGCGACCGGAACCGATGACGGTCCGGACGTGGTTGCAGCTATGGTTGAAGTGCCTGCTGATGCCGACCAAGAACCACTGAGGGTGATTGACGGCGATACGTCGACAGAAGTTCGATGCCCGGAAAAGCTCAAGCCCCTGCCGGAGCAGGGGCTTGAGGGCGATCGAGGACATTCGATAAGCGGAGAGGGGGGGATTCGAACCCCCGGTCGCTGTTACACGACGCCGGTTTTCAAGACCGGTGCATTCGGCCACTCTGCCACCTCTCCGAATTGGTTTTAACGCTTCAAAAATAGGGTTTCCCGTGCTGAGGTCGGGGTTGGGTGAAAAATATTTACCCTTTTCATGCCGGGGGTGATACGGTGTACTTTGGAAGGGGCGATGAGGTTCCCTACAAGGATGCCCAGCGACAGTTCACTGAGCACGTCAAGAGTCTATCGGACGGCACGTACACCAGCAACAGTTTCACGGCCGCAGAATTGGTGGAACGGTTCCTGACATGGATCAGCGAACATCGGGGATATCGCACATACGATCAGAGGCATCGAGATTGTAACCGATTAGGTAATTTCAAGGTCAAGAGGAAGCGTATCTTCAATCTTCTCGCTACACAGATCGCTGGCGAACATCTTGAAGCCTGTTTGCGTAATAGCCATGCAAAGGAGAAGCTATGAGATCGTCAAACTTCGATTTAGCACTGCTGGAACTGAGGCACAACATCTGGCAGGCGGAGACTCGCGAGGATGCCAATGACGCCTTCGATCACTTCCTGACCAAGTACGACGCCAAGTATCCGGCCGCGTGCGAGTGCCTGCGGAAGGACCGTGA
>JAGQQG010000026.1 GCA_020426325.1 Planctomycetaceae bacterium
GTGTTCGGAGGTCTTCCAGAGTGAGCCCGGGATCCTGTGAGATCGCCTGCAGAATTGCCGCACGATACGGATCGAGTTTGGGGGATGGGCCGGACCTCACTCGACGTGGGGCCAGACTCCCCGTCTCTTGCTGGAGCCGTTTCCACTTGTAAATCACGCGGGACGACACCGAATACTTGGCTGCCGCCTTTTCGACAGTGAGTCCCGATTCCACATCCTCCAACACTCTCGTCCGCAAATCGACCGAATAGGACTTCATCATGCTCCTCCTTGAATGCGATGACTCAAGGAGAATAACCTCGACTTCCCCGAACACTGAACACCAACTTTGGAACTGCTCTAACGCGACTTACGCCATCTCGTCCGCGATCGCCGCCAGTTCCGACAAATACCACGGCCGCGGGCTGAAGAACGACATCGCGTACGTGTCCCGCACGATTGTCCATGGTTCAAAGCTGCGGCAGTCGTCCCGACTACTTGCAACAACCGGCCGTTTGGCGAGTTCGTCAAACGGCTTTCTCTTTTCCAGCACGAGCGTTACGTCGCCGAGTATGCGGTTCAAAGATTTCGATTCCAAAATTTCGCGTTTCTGGTCCATCTTTGAACCGCGCCAAATCTGGGCGGCGTTTTGTGCGAACTCCAAGACGCCGAGGGCTGGCGTTCGCCTGAAAGGTTACGACGTCAGCCTGAAACGCAGCGGGAAGACTCAGCTTCCCGACGGCGTCGATCGCCCAAAATATATCGGCACGCTGGAGACGCTGAACATCTTCGGCATTCGCGCTGATTACATGGCGGAATTCCGCAAGCACCTTGAGGAAGAGGGACTGCCGGTCAATGACGATCGCAAGGAGTTCCTGTTGCCGGTCATCAAGAATCTCGGCAAGCAGCCGCTCAAGATGATCCGGCTGAAGAAGACCATCAACGGTGTCAGCACTGAATTCGGTGATGCCTTCCGCAGACTTGGCCCAATTCCGGCGGTCACCAAACCAGACCCACAGCGAGACAATCCCACTAGTTACCTTCAAAACAACAAGGTTGTTCTGAACTGGTATCCAATGATCAAAGCAATTAAATCCTCCGGTGCTCAAGCTGGCTGCGAAGATAAAAATCGAAACTCGACGAATCTCACCCAAGGGCACATCGCATTCTTCAACATTGACCGTATCCGTACGCAAGTTGATGACCGATTCGAATCCCTGCTGACTCAGCTTACGGATCTCAACAGTTGTGGGCTGTGGTCCGACGGTGACATTGTCGTTGATTTCAATTCGTTCCGACATCGTTGCTCTCCTTTCAAACTTTCAAAGTTGCTTGGTAATGTCGATGAGCATGATGATCCGCGACAGGGGAGACTTTACAAATCAAGCCATCGCCTCGACACGACCTGGGAGTTTTCCCGATGGAAATCCGCCCACAATGACCGGCAATGCGACACCCACTCTGCTTGCTAAGATGCACGACGTCACAAGCAACAATCTCCCTGTGAGTGGATCTCCGGTTGCGGACGGCTGGACTCTTATTTAAGTACTCAGAGATGTCATCGGTCCTGAACAATTCGACCGTCGAAGCGGCGCAAACGGGCAGCGATGCTAAGCCGCCGATTGAGGTCGGACTGGTTCTGGCTGGGTCCTTCGACGCGATCGACCAAGCGGCGAGTGCTGGGGCGAGCCGTCAAGTGCATGAGCGACTGCAGGCATTGTTTCCAGAATTCCGATGGCGTCTCATGGTCGTCGAGCGAGCTGAGATTGCGGCCGATCCACGAGAGGAACCGGTGGCATTCTTTCCGCAGGCGCAAGCCGAGCGTGACCTGTATCAGTGGGACTTTGTCATCGTGCTCACGAATGCTGACCTCATCGGGCATGACAAGCCTTACACTTTTGCCGCTGTCTCACGGACGTTGGACATTGCCGTGATATCGACTGCTCGCGTTGACCCGCATACCATGGCCACCGATGCCACCCGTGAGGTACGCGTCGAGCGTGTGACACATCGTCTGACAGTGTTGATCCTTCGTTGCCTGGGACATCTCAACGGACTGGACCACTCAGTCGATCCGAACCAGCTAATGTGGGATGCAGAGTGCGTCGGCGAGTTGGACCGGGGAATGGATTTGACACCCGTACAGGTCACACGCATGGCAACCAATCTTCGTGAGATCGCTGACCTTCGGCTGGAAGAACGATCTGATGGAGGGGCACGAAGTCGACTGGTCTTCGCCTGTCAGGCAGGAATCGCAAAAAGACAGGAGATCCTCGCAGGAGTGATCGAGGCGGAGCCCTGGCAGTTTCCAGTCCGCCTCAGTCGTTTGACGACGGCTGCCGTCAGTGCGATGCTGGTGCTGTTGATGACGGCTGAGACATGGGACATGGCAATGAGCCAGCCTGCGCTCAGCGTCTGGGGTTTGTTGCTGGCCGCGATCGTGATTACGACGGCCTATGTCGTGGTGCGACAACAGTTGCTTGTCCGTCGGCAGGACCAACTGATGACAGAACAGATCGCCGTCAGCAATATCACAGCGACGTTGACTGTCCTCTGCGGTCTGCTCACGATGCTCTTGATTCTCTACGCCACATCACTGTCACTGAGCCTGCTGCTGTTCCCACGAGCGTTGATCTCAGGCTGGGCCGCTTCCATCGACGGACCGATTCAGTTCGGGCACCATCTGTTGTTGTGTGGAGTGGTCTCGGGACTCAGTCTGTCCATCGGTGCCCTCGGTGCCGCCTTCGAGGATCAGTCCTATTTTCGGCATGTCACATTCGTCGACGAGGAGCTTTGACTGTGAGCACTCTGGCAGCCTCGACCTTGCAGTGGGTCGTCATTCTCTTCGCTGTCATCGTTGTGATGGCGGTTACCACCTGGGTGCTGAATCGTCGGCGAAGCGATGTCTGGAGCCAGATCGCCAAACGCTACGGTTTGAAATATGTCCCTCCGCCGGAGGGACCGCTGGTGATCGGTGACGTCGAGGGTCGTGCCGTCCGCATGGAGTACGATGAGGCTAGTTCGGATCGTGACCTCGGTGGAGTCGAGAACGTGCGCATCTCCGTCGGGCTGACCGGCGTTCCTCCCGGCATGACGGCAGAAGGCGTGCCCGGTCTGCTCGGCGATCTGGCGATTCTCGCTGAGGAGCGCATTGAGTTTGACGCACCAGACTTTGATCGCGATGTATTGGTCAAAGCCGAGGATGAACAGTCAGTGAGGGCCTACTGGGATGAGCATCGGCAACGAGTCTTTCTTGACCTCATCGAAGTAGCACCTTGCGATCAGGTCTTGATTTGTGACAGCGGCCTGAGGACCGAATTGCGTGAACTCGTCAGCGATCGTGATCGGTTGCAGGCTCTGTTAGACCAGTTACTGGCGAAGGCCCCGCAACTCGATCAGCACAAGGGAGAGGTGGATTGAACGATGCCAAGCGAAATGCGAATGACGGTCATGTGGAACCCGTCAGCGGGTTCGGCACAGTCAGCGCAGGATCTCAAGAGCACGCTGGGATTGCGAGACCGGACAATCATCTGCGAGCCGGGCGACCGTGAGACAGCTATCGTTGAGACAGTGAAAGCCGTAACCGATGGAGCCGATGTGGTCGTCGCTGCTGGAGGGGATGGAACGGTGAGTTCGGTCGTGGAGGGACTGACTCAGTCACCTCGACCTGCGACATTGGGAATCCTTCCACTCGGCACGGGTAACGATCTGGCCCGAAGCCTCGGTATTTCGCTATTACCAGCAGAAGCCATGCAGACGCTCGTATCGGGGCGTCCTCGACCTCTGGATGTCGTCGAGTTCACGTCGTCGACCGGGCGACGGACCTCTGCGAACATGATGACTGCCGGCAACTCGGGGCGCTATCTGCGACACATGACGGATGAGATCAAGCAACGCTGGGGGCCTCTGGCCTATCTGCGTGGTGTCATCGACGTGCTGAATGATCTCCAGACGTATTCCATCGAGGTTTGCTGCGATGACGGTCCGGTCGAGAAGTTCGATGCTCTCAATGTGTTCATCGCGAACGGTCGTTTCTCCGGTGGAGGACTGGCCGTCTCTCCCGAGGCAGAGTTGGATGACGGTCAGGTCGATCTCGTGATCATTCGGGACGGCGATGCCGGCGACATCGCCTCGCTTACCTCACAATACTGGATGGCGGATTATCTGGACCATGAGCTGACCGTCTTTCGTCGAGCCCGGCGACTCACGATCACGGCTGATCCCCCCCTGCCCCTGACGTCGGATGGAGACGAAGTCGGTCAGACCGCGGTCACTGTCACCGTGAGACCACAGGCCTTACGTGTCCTTGCTCCCGTGGGCATCGTCTGACTCAGTCTTGTGATCAAAGATGTCGTGGATCTCTCGCAAACGTTCGCGGACGTCTGCCCGATCATATTGTTCGGGCAGTGCGTCCTCGAAACTCCGTTCCAGCATGGCGGTTTGTCTCAAGATAGCGTCTCGGTCGGAGGGGCGAGTCACTTTTTCGGCAATCGCTCGCAGGGTCTCTGCGAGGCGGATCGTGACAGCGGTCGAGACACGGCCATGCTGACGGATTTCATCAAACGCTGCATTCAGTGCGGCTGAAAATGTGACCGGTCGAGCGATGATCCGCAGTCGGTTCTCATCATCATAACGCAGTGGCGAGGGCATCCGTCTTTGGGCCAGCCGCATCAACGATGCCCCCAGATAGTCAATGCAGGCGATTGCGGTGTGTGGGTCGTTGATCCCCGGCGAGAGAGCACGCACTGCGACTTCGACCAGTTCATTGAGCGCACACTCCACATCCTGACGCGGAGTCCGTCTTGAGCCAGTGAGGAAGCACTCATTCATTGCTTCTGATCGCTCTTCGCCAACCTCTGCTGTATCGACTGAGATGATGGGCCTGCCATGAGCTATGAAATCTCCTGGTTGAACAAGCAGGCGAACGAGGAGGTTGTGCTCCGTTGCAAGTTCCATGAGCGTGTCTCCATCGATTGCCTGAAGATATCCAATCTGCGTCGATTCAATGACGGTATGGTCCTGACCTTCATCCGTGACCAGATCATCAGGAGTTTCGTCGTCTGCGTCTCCCATCTGTTCTGGGAAAAGGCGGTCGATTGCGTCATCCAGTTCGTGAGCCACATTGCGAACAACGCTCTGGGCCTGAATCGATTGCGCGACGTGATGGATAAAATAGACAAACGCGGTCAGGCTTCCGAGTCCGCCCAGCATGCCGACTCCCACAGACAGGTGTGGTACGAAGAGCGTGCCTTCATCCACCTCGCGAATCGCACGCAGGATCGCAAAGCAGTACAGGCTTGTGCCGAGAAACGTCGCCAGCGTGACTTGAGTGATGTTGTGATTGAGGAACGATCGCAACAGCCGCGAACCGTACATGGCAGACGTCTGGGCGAGTGTCAACATCGTGATCGAGAACACGACGCCGGTCACCGTGACCAGTGCTCCAGCCAGAGATGAGAGTGTAGCCCGTGCAGCAGGGCCAGTGGTAGTCGCCCAGCTCAAACCCGGAATCGTTTCCACACGGACAGCATCATCGATATTAAGCAGACCGATAGAGGCAATGAGAGCGATGGCCAGCCCCATCGCTGGCACGAACCACAGGCTGTTTCTCAGTCGGTCGAATAAGTTGAGCAGCCAAGTATTCATGAAGTGAAGGACCTGAGAGTGCGCTACATCAATTCGTCAGACGCAGTAGAGGCATTTTGTCGGTCGATCAACGGAACCCTCGACACTACTGGTCAATCGGATTCTGATGGGCGGATCACCGATGAGATGGGCAATCCACGTCGTTTCATCTTGGCGACTTCACGCTCAAACCTCCATCATCACGTCCCCGGAGACAACATCGGGAAATTCCCGACACGAGAGTGCCGACGACTCCTGATCGGGTTAAGCAGGACCGCAGATAGCATTTAGTGAACAGTGCACGATCAATTCTGCAAACTCAAATCGAGGAGAGCAATCATGTCTAACAGCGAAAAAGTCGTTGAACTGCTGCAAACCACCTACATGATGGAGTTGGAAACCGTCGCGAACTATCTCGCCAACAGCATCCACCTCGACGGTGTCCAGGCTGAAGAAATCAAACGGGCGCTGGCTGGCGACATCACTGAGGAGTTGGGACATGCCCAAAGACTTGCTGAACGCCTCAAACAACTCGACGGTCGCATCCCTGGTTCTCTGGATTTGGAGCGCTCGCAAGAACTGCTCCAGCCGCCTGAGGATACAACGAATGTCGAAGCAGTCGTTGATGGCGTCATCGAAGCGGAAGCCGACGCCATCGCTCATTATCGAAAGATTATTGAGGCCACCGAGGGAAGCGATTTTGTGACGCAGGATCTCGTGATCGCGATCATGGCCGACGAAGAGCATCACCACCGACAATTCGAGGGCTTCCGAGCCGGTTATCAGTCGTCCCTCGCGACTGCGGGATAAAGCGAAGACCAGACCCTGAGACCGTTATCAACATTCGCTCTTTCACGTCCCTCTTCACTGTGAAAATCACGGAGCATGGGGGATTTCCCCATGCAAGATTGGTCGACGGTCAGTATGGTGGATGTTGTCGAGTCAATGCAGTACCTCGTTCCCCTCGGATGGCTTCCAGATGTCAGGTTCCATTACAAGCAGTAATCTCATCGCCAGTGGCATGATCAAGATTCTCATCGTGGATGATCACCCCATCGTCCGTCAGGGGATCAAGATGATGATCGAGAGCGAACCCGACTTGGCCGTTTGTGGCGAGGCGAGTGGGATGTCGCAGGCGATGCAGTTGTTCTTCGACACACATCCCGATGTGATCATTGCTGACATCTCTCTGGAGAACGGCAGCGGGATCGAGCTTGTAAAAGAACTGATCGCTCATGACCACCGCCTGAAGATCCTGGTCTGCTCGATGCACGAGGAATCGCTGTTTGCAGAGCGAGCACTCCGCGCGGGAGCCAAGGGATTCATTAATAAGGAGGAAGCGACAGAGAAACTCGTCGGGGCGATCCGCCGCGTCGCGTCCGGTCATGTCTACCTCAGTTCTCACATGACGGACCGCATGCTGGCTCGTCAAGTGGGAGCAGGCGAGGAGCCACCCAAGTCAGCGATCGAAACACTCTCTGACCGCGAGTTGGAAGTATTCGAACAAATCGGACATGGCGTGACAACGAGACAAATCGCTGAGAAGCTGCATCTCAGCCCCAAGACTGTTGAAACATATCGCGAAAACATTAAGCACAAACTCAATCTGTCCAATGCAACAGAGTTGACGCAGCACGCAGTCCAGTGGGTGCTGGAAACCTCTTAATCGGGTTTCCCTCATAAGAATCAGAGTGGCAGCACTCTGCTCTGAGGTCTCTACCGACGTCGCATGTCGTCGCCTTGAACTCATACGTGCTTCCTCGACGGGGGGGGCGATGCGCCCTTGAACAGCTTGGCGGGATCCTTCAACCGCGGCAGTCATCCACTTTGCCGGCATGGCTGGATATTCAGAGAGTCTGCATCAAGGCTATCATCGCCACTGCGTCGGACCGGTGCGAGAAACGGATCTCAGGGAAACCGCTGGCGGCGATTCGGGGATGCCCCGAGGTTGCGTGCTCCTCTCTCTGCCAAAATAGCTAACCGAGTTGGTGCGACATGTCGCGGTGAAGACGTGTTCTGGTGTATGAGACGATGGGAGCTGAAAATGGCCTATCAACAAGTGCGGGGCGTCGTCGATGAGATCCGTCGAGCACATCAGCAGATCGGGCGGGCGTTGGAACTCTCTCAGCACGAATCCTTCCGCATAGATCAGGAGGCACGGATTATCCTCAATGAGTTCCGTCGTGCGCAACGGGAGCTTGAGTTGATTTTATCCCGTTACGGTGCCGAAGGGGAAGACGCGCTGCTTGATACATGGCTGCAATATGTTCCGGATGCAGAAGTCCATAAGGCTGTGGCTTCTTTCGAGGTGACGTTGTTGATGTCGCTAGATGACGTGGTCCGGAAGAAACTGGAATTTGATCAGGCACTCATCGCATTGCTGAAGCAACTCGCTGGAGGCACCTCGGCACCGCGCGTGCAGGAGTTTTTCCAAACATTGCTGGAGTACACGCAGGCAGAAACTTCGCAGCAGGTCTGGAGTATGCGTGAAGCTCATGAGACGGAGAAAACGCCCAACTGATTCTTGCGATCAGCCCACCACACAACAGACAACAGCACTTTCCATTAACCTGATGACAGGAACCATGTCCGAACACGTCTACAAACACATCGAAGTCACCGGTTCGTCAACCACATCCAGCGATGATGCGATTCGCAGAGCCATTGCCAAGGCAGCCGAGTCGGTCCGTGAACTGAAATGGTTTGAATTGATCGAGCTGAGGGGCAACATCGATGGGAATCAGGTGGCACACTGGCAAGCCACGGTGAAGATTGGTTTCCGCCTTGATGATGAGTGATGAATGCGATTCCGACATCCCTTTCCTGTGAGGCGACACCATGAAGATATCTTCGGCAATGCAATGCTCGCAAATACGGCGCGAAGATCCATCGATCGAAGAAATCCGTGAGCGGTGTCACGAGATTCGGAAAGAATGGTCTGAAATGACACGCCGGCAACGCTCAGGCAAAGTCGAGCAGCCGTGGGCAGTGCCCGTCGTGAACATCACCGGAGCACACTTACCAATCAGTTTCAACTGACAAGCCGCGCACAATTCCGGGTAAGGGATCTGTTGCTGAAGCCTTCCCGTTCGCGGGGATTTCATCGGTCTCATGGCCCTATGAGCCTGATGATTCGAGCGTCGCTTCCCAACTTTTTGCTGGTCGGCTGGCATCGTTGGGAATCACGGAGAACATCAACAGGGTGAGCCCGATGATTGCGTGGTTTTGAGACTCAGGTGGTGCGGAGCTGAAGCCGTGCCAGTACGCGAACACGATCATCCACAGGCTGATACTAATGGTCAGCAGGTGGGCATGACGTGTGAGTCGCCAGTAGGAGCTGAGCCCAAAAGTGATCACTGCTGATCCGCAAACAAGATCATTCACCCACAGAGCGGTTTCGTCTGACGCATATCCAAACACGAACGGGCTGATCAGCAGCCACCATCCGAACATGATCTCAACAACACGGCTCCACATGTCTTGATCCCCAATCATTTCGCCAGGGTGATGAATGACTCTGCGACGCTGTCAGCTTCGGGTGTGCGGATCCCCCAGAACGTCTTCCACATGACTCGTTTGTCGTGCGTCTCCTTCCACACACGATGAAGATAGAGCAAACACGACCAGACTTCGTCATACGCCATGTAGATCAGGATCAGTGAAATCAAGGCGGTCACGAGGCACAGAAAGCACCACGATCCGACGACTGTGCCCTGCAAGATCACGAGAATGATGCTGACTATTCCGAGCGGGATGACGTCGATGCCGAAAATGATCACCATCCACGGACGGTACTGCCAGCGTCGGGTTGAGCCTGCGAGGCCGAAAATCGCGTCTCCCAGATAGGCAACCGCTCCAAAGATGGCATCCGGGACAAGAAACCAGCGTCTCATACGCTCCGAGACATTTGAGTCGAGAACCTTCGCCGTTTGATCACCGAAGATGGGGTCCCAAGCACTGTCAATCAGTCGCCACTGGTAAAGCCCCATGTACGAGGCGATGAAGAACGCCACCATCGCCAGCAGACACAGAGGAACTCGTTGACGCCAGGCCGACGGGTTGTAATCCCACGGTTGCGGCCAGGCATCAAGCGTCGATGACCGTTTGTGATGTGTGGATGATCCTTGACTGTTCATCGGAGAGGCTTCGCTGTTTGGAAATGCTGAACGTCATTGTTGTATCGACGCTTGCAAACCAGCCCTATCGGACAACACCTCCTGACCGCATCGGGGATTGCCCCACGTTGTTTTTAGAAGGTCACTGAGGCCGACGACGGTTCCCGTCACAACAATAGAAGCTTCGCCAAGATAGTTTCCATCGCGGAGAGATCGCACAATGACCTTTTCCACTTCTCATACTCAAGGCACACTTCTCATCACCGGAGCGAGCGGACTCATCGGCAGTCGCATCAGTCAGTTGCTCAAAGATGACTACACGATTGTCAGTCTGGACGTCGTACCTCCAAATGCCTCAACATCACTGGCGCGGCACATCGATACCGATCTGACGAATGACCGGAGCGTGCGAGAGGCCTTAGCGCTGGTGAAATCCGAATTCAGCGATCAACTCGTCAGTGTGATTCATTTGGCGGCTTACTACGACTTCTCCGGCGAACCGAGCCCACTCTATGACGAGCTTACGGTCGAAGGGACACGACGACTGTTGCACGGACTGCATGAACATCACTTCAATTGCCAGCAGTTCGTTTTCTCCAGCAGTCTGCTCGTCATGAAACCCAACAGTGAGGGGCATTTGTCAGAATTCTCTGAGACAGATGCTGAGTGGGCCTATCCGCAATCAAAATTGGAAGCCGAGCAGGTCATCAAGGCGGAACGAGGCGACATCCCCTCGGTCATCCTGCGGATCGCCGGGGTGTATGACGAGCAGGGACACTCGCTCCCGATTTGCCAACAAATCGCCCGGATTTATAAGAAGCGACTGGAGAGTTTCGTCTTCCCCGGCGATACCTCGCACGGGCAGGCATTGGTGCATTTGGATGATCTCGCAGTCTGCTTCCGGCAAGTCGTCGAACGGCGAGCGGTGTTGGGTGACGATGAGCTCTTCCTGATCGCGGAGCCGGACGTCATGAGTTACGACGAGCTTCAGGATCGCATTGGCGAACTTGTCCACGGTCATGAGTGGCCGGCCATTCGCATTCCGAAAGTGGTCGCGAAAGCAGGAGCATACGTGAAGGACAAGATGGCAAATGAGGATGATCCGTCTTTCATTAAACCCTGGATGATTGATCTGGCAGACGCCCACTATGCTGCGAACATCACCCACGCACAGACAAAGCTGGCTTGGGAACCGCAGCACCGATTGCGAGACACGCTGCCCTCGATCACCGAGTTTCTGAAACAGGAACCTGAGGCATTCTACGAGACCAACAAACTGCCGATGCCGGAGACGCTTGCGTCCCCTCAATGACATCTTGCGTAAGGGTTTCCCCTACTCCTGTGACGGAGTTTCACGGCACAACACTCAGGGAGCGCCCCTGCATGCATTAAACGTCAATTCCGTACACTTGATTGAGTCAAGTGAACGATGTGGTTTCGGTCACGACGCGAGAGCCTTGTATTGGCTGCAAAGCTTGAAACTGAAGGGACCCCTAATGCCTCTCTTACTCACACATCGACCGGACGTCGGTTATCTGGAGATTCTCGCCACGGGAAAACTGACCGAAGAGGAATACGAAACGTTTGGACCGTAAGTTGAACAACTGATCGCCGATCACGGACCAATACGGGGGTTACTCGAACTCCGCGATTTCGACGGCTGGACATTCGATGGACTGTGGGAAGATGTGAAGTTCGACTTTCGGCATGCCAGGGACATAGAACGTCTTGCAATCGTCGGTGGGAAGCGTTGGCATGAAGCGATGGCGACGTTCTGCAAGCCATTTACGACTGCCAAGATTCGTTACTTCGAGTCGTTCGAGATCACGGATGCCCGTGATTGGTTGATGAAGGAGCGTCCTGGCGAAAAAGCGGGAGCGCACTCCATTTCGTCAATGACGTAACAGCAATCGCACCATCTCGAACAAGTGACTCACCGAACATTCAGACACATAGCTGGTGCATCATGTTGACCCCCGTCACCCAACAAACCGCCACCAAGGGTGATCTTTTACGCATCTTGCTGGCGATCCTGTTGCCACCTGTTGGGGGTGTTTCTCCAAGTCGGCTTCCGGAGTCATTTTTTTAAATCAACATTCTGCTGACGCTACTGGGTTACGTCCCCGGCATTGTGCATGCCGTGTGGATCATCGCCACTCAATAAATCAACACTCTTGGAAGGAGACAATCATGCAACCTTCAAGCGATTTTCCGATTCGGCTCACGGTGTGCGAAACATCACAAGCTGCTCGCCGTCTTGTTCAGAGTCTTCAACAGGCTGGTTTTACGGCAGAAGAAATCAGTGTCGTCTGCTCGAAGGAAGCGTGTGAAAAAGAATTTTCGGAGTTCGTCGACCAACATCCTGCGGGGACACAGACCTCAGAGGCCTTGAACAAGTCCGGTGCGGCGAGTTTGGGTCTGGGGGCAGTGGCCGTGCTTGCTGGACTGCTGACGACCGGAGGAACCGCCATCATGGCGGTTGGTGCTCTGGCAGGTCTGGCCATGGCCGGAACATTCACTTCAGTCATGATGACCCGTGGTGCCGAGAAAGAGCTGGCTGACTTTTATGACCAGGCAATCACACACGGCAAGATTCTTGTCGCCGTCGAAACCGATGATCCGGCACGTCAACAGCAGGCCGACAAGATCCTCGGCCTGGAAGGACGTGAGCCGACCGCTATTCCCAAAGAATCTGTAACACCAAGTGAAACCATGACCTAGGAACGGATAAACGCAGCGCGTGAAAACTTGCAAGATCACATTGAATCGAGCAGCGAAGGTGACCTTCGCAATCTGGTTGTTGACATTCGGCCTTTCTGCTTTAGTCGCTGCTCAGGGAAAGGGCGACGCCGCGACCGATGCGGAGATTGTCGATGCGGCAGACGGCGCTACGGATGAAGAAGCCCTCCAGGCTCCTGAAGTTGTCGACGTCGACCCGCTCGCCGAAGATGCCGCGATCGCAAACCGGTTGACGGCCATTCTCAACGCGACGGAGTGGTTTCACGAACCGGAAGTACGAGTCGAAGAGGGAGTTGTCTTTCTGACTGGTCGTACAACTAGGCCGGAATCCAAGGAGTGGGCGGGGCAATTGTCCAAGAACACTCAGGATGTTGTCGCGGTCGTCAACCGCATTCGAGTGGTGGAAGGTCCTTGGTGGGATCTCACGCCGGCTTGGAACGAGCTACGCACGTTAGGACGCGACGCTGTGCTCGGCATGCCGTTGTTTATTGTGGGCTTGGTCCTTCTCCTATTCACGTGGTATGCCGCTCGTCTGTCGGTGAGTGTTGCTCATCGAGTGTTCGAGAGCCGCATGGACAACCGGCTCCTGCGACAAGTGGCAGCCCGCGCGGTGGCGATTCCAGTCTTCCTGCTCGGACTTTACCTCGTACTCCGCATCTCTGGGCTGACACAAATGGCAGCCACTGTCGTCGGCGGGACGGGGCTCATCGGACTGGTGATCGGGATCGCCTTTCGAGATATCGCCGAGAACTTTCTGGCAAGCATCCTGATCAGCACCCAGCGCCCGTTCGCGATTGGCGATCTCATCAAGATCGAAGACCAAAAGGGATTCGTGCAGAGTGTCACTACCCGCGGCACTTTGCTGATGACTCTGGATGGGAACCACGTGCAGATTCCCAACGCCACGGTCTACAAAGCAACCATCCAAAACTTCACCGCCAACCCCAAAATCCGTCAGGACTTCACGGTCGGTGTTGGGTATGATGACTCTCTCGCTGCTGCCCAAGAGACGGCTCTGAGCGTTCTGCGGGAGCACCCGACAGTTCTGGACGACCCCGAGCCGTGGGTGTTGGTCGAGCAACTCGGAGCGGCAACCGTCAATCTGCGGGTGTACTTCTGGATCGATGGGAACAAGCACAGCGTTTTGAAAGTTCGTTCAGCAATTGTTCGGCAGGTGAAGGGAGCCTTCGATCAGGCCGGCATCTCGATGCCGGACGAAGCGCGTGAGGTCATCTTCCCCAACGATGTGCCCGTGCGCATGCTGAGCGATGACACGGCGTCCGGCATTGGCCTCCCCCGTTCAACAACAGGCCCACCAGAGCATGTTTCCCGGAAGGCAGAGACCGATGAAGTTTCGACCCCCGCGGAGGGCGGACTCGCTAGTGAAGCGGATGAAATTCGTGAACAAGCGAGACAGTCCCGAACACCAGATGAGGGGTCAAACTTACTGGAGGAGACATCAGCCTCCTGAATCAATTCGCTGAGCTCACAAGTCGTTGACGGTGATGCTCACATCCATACTTTTCACCCTCTGTCAATATGCTAAACTGACAAGCCGTTTTTGCTTGCAGTGTTCAACGAGATCAGATGAGCATGTCGGTGAATCGGGCGGATGATCAGGAGATCACGAAACTGAGGCACGACCTCAGAGAATTCATGCACATCCTCGGAACCGCGATGCGCATATTGCCACAGATCCGGGACGATGACGTGAAATTCGCTGAGATGATCGAGCTGCTGCAGCGTGACCGTGCCGATGCCGCTGAACGGCTGGAGCGGCTTTTCCAGATGCTCGCAGAAAAGTGAGACCGGCCGCTGCATTCGCCAGAATTCAATCAACGTTTCGGTTGCCTGCGGTGCAGTCTGAAGACAGTCGGGTTCAGCCCAAGCAATCGGAATGACATTTCTCTGAGGGAGAGCATTGCTCTACAAGTGTCCATCATCGCAAGCGTCGCAAATCACACGTTCCCTCGGATTGCCCTCAGCAACTCGTCCAGGTCCGTCGGTTTCGTGAGATGTTCATCGAAGCCTGCATCCAGCGATTCTTGAGCTTCACTGCGGCCTGTCACTGCGATGAAGCGGCTGTCAGCCAGTCCGGGTATTTCTCGAAGTTGGGCGATCGTTTCGAAGCCGTCGGCATCTGGAAGTCCGTGGTCGAGCAGGATCGTGTGCGGCAAAAAGTCTTTCGCCACGTGAACTGCCTGTTCACATCGATGTGCAACTTCAACCTCGTAGCCTTCCGTCTCAAGCAACAGCTTTGTCAGCCGACAGGTATCCTGTGAGTCATCGATGACTAACACGCGATGTCGATCTGTTGAATGTTGCGGCGACGGGTCGGGGCCATCATTCAGCCATTGGGAAACCGTTTGCAAAAGCTGGCGGGGATCGATCGGTTTTCGAAGGACTACGTTGCAGCCTTGGTCGAGACAGAGTTGCTGGTCGTCTTCGAGCGCGTCTGCCGTCAGAGCGATAATAGGTTGTTCAACTCCCAATTCACGCAGCCGTGCAGCCGTGCTGTAACCATCCAGATGGGGCATCCTCATGTCGAGCAGGATGAGGTCGAAAGGCGCCTCACGCTGTTCGACCATTGCGATCGCTTCCAGTCCGTCTTCCGCCATTTCGACGGTGAGTCCGGCGCCTGTGAGCAGGTGTCGGGCCAGAAACCTGACGTCGCGGCGATCATCGACCACGAGCACCGTCCCCTGCAGTGAGTGCTCAGACGGATCGAACAATTGATCGGGATCATTTCCCTCAATTGACGGCTCAATCAAGTCACTGCCCATCGAGTTGGCCTGAATCGTCACTGAGAAAGTGCTCCCCTGGCCGAGCTCGCTTTCCACGATGACTTCACCGCCCAGCAGGTGTGCCAGACGTCGGCTGATCGTCAAACCGAGGCCGGTCCCGCCGTAGTTGCGAGTGATGGATGCGTCTGCCTGGACAAAGGGTTGAAAGAGTTCGGAAGCGTGCTCATCCGAGATACCGACCCCCGTGTCGATGATATCGAACTGCAAATTAGGCTCCTCTTCATTTGGCAAGTAGCGTATGACCAGTCGCACGCTGCCTGTCTCGGTGAACTTGATCGCATTGCCCAGCAGGTTGATAAGAATCTGCCGCAGTCGCTTCGGGTCGGTCTCGATCCTCGCGGGTAAAGGACCTTCAAACTCGACATGGAATTCAAGCTGCTTCTCATCCGCACGGACTTGCATCAGTGAGCGAATATCTCCGATGACCTCAACAAGATTCACTGGCTCAGTCGTGACTTCCAGTTTGCCGGCTTCAATCTTGGACAGGTCAAGAATGTCATTGATGATGTCCAGGAGAAACTGGCCGTTGCGTTTGATGGTTCGCAAATACTCGGATTTTTGTGGGTCATTCTCTTGGGAGACCAGGATGTCCGTATAACCCATGACGGATGTCATCGGTGTGCGGATTTCGTGGCTCATGTTGGCAAGAAACTCGCTCTTGGCGAGGCTCGCTTTCTGCGCACGACGCTCACTGGCCTTCAGGGCGATCTCCAACCGTTTCCGTTCGTCGATGTCCATCACGATTCCGATTGCTCTCACAGGACGACGAATCTCACCTTCCTCTTCAAAAAGCGTTGTCCCACGCATGAGAATCCATCGGGTTTGCCCGTTCGGAGTGATAATCCGCAGCTCGCAGTTGATCTCCCCTGAGCCAAAGGGATTGTTCGCGTCTCGAAGCTCTTGTTTGACCCGGCGTCGATCCTTCGGGTGAACGAAATCCGGAACGTCGCCCGGTGCCGTCGGGACTGGCTCGTCTAAGGGGAAGTGAAGGATCTCTCGCATCTCTGCTGACCAGAAGGATTCACCCGTGAGCAGGTCGACATCGTATGTTCCAAATTCGGCAGCTTCAGCGGCAAGATGCAGTCGTTCCTCGCTTTGAAGTAATTCGATTTCCGCTTGTTTGGCGGCTGTAATGTCAGTGTTCATACCGACCCATCGAATCACCGTGCCGTCGGCCGCGATCTGGGGAACCGCTCGGACACTGGTCCAACGCCATTCCCCGGAAACGTGCTTGATTCGATACTCGAAACTGACAGGTGTTTTGTTCTGCAGTGCTTGCTGCCAAATGTCCATCGTGACTTGTTGATCGTCCGGATGGATGGCATCTAGCCAACCTGTTCCTCGCCACGCTTCATAGGTCTGTCCGGTGAATTCCCGCCACGATGGTGAATCGTCGACCACTTCTCCGTGAGGCGGAGTGCTCCAAACAATCTGCGAGGACGCTTCGATGAGCGCACGCAGTCTTCCCTCCCGGTCGCGAAGTTCGCGTTCGTTCTCGCGAAGTCTCTGCTCGGTTTCAATTCTCTTGGAAATGTCATGAGCAATCACGGATGCGCCTGTGATTTCACCAGACACATCGCGCATGGGGGAGACCGTTAACATGATATTAAACAAGGTCCCATCCTGACGTTGGCGAAGCGTTTCCAACGCCACGGTGGAATCACCTCGTTTGATTCGCTCAAGGATCTCAATGATCTCATGCTCACGATCTGGCGGCGCCAGCATTCGCACGTTCTGGCCGATTGTCTGTTCGGCGGTGTAGCCATACATCCGCTCTGCAGCAGCGTTCCAACTGGTGATCGTTCCCTGGAGGTCTTTCGAGAGGATCGCATCTGACGATGACTCGACGATCACCGACAGATGGGCCCGCGCCTGATCGGCTTTCACCCGATCAGAGACATCCTCGATCATGGCGAAATACCCCTCAATCTCTCCTCCATCAGTGATATGAGGGACATACTCGACATGGACGTGTCTCTTCGGTCCATGTCGGTAAGGAAGCATTTGCTCCATGGTGATATGTTCACCTTGCAAAACTTTTTCCACTGAGGGGCGAATTCTCTCGAATGCCTGCTCACCGATCACATGTGACAGGTGTTTGCCGATAATGTCTTCGGACTTCAGGCCGAACCATTCCTCATACTGTGCATTCGCGAAACGATACGTCATGTCGCAATCACAGAAAGCGATCAGGACTGGTAAAGCATCTGTGATCAGTTTGAGTTGTCGCTCACGATCGCTGAGCGTTCGCTCTGCTTTCTTCCGTTGGATGGCTTCATAGAGGATATGTGCGACTGCTTGCAGAAAATCGACATCGTGCTTCGTGAACTTTCTGTCGACTGTTGAATGTGTTCCTAAGATGCCCCAAGGGTCATGCTTGGGACCGATGACCACACTCATCCCGCTGATGACGCCATGATCAGTCAATAGTTGAGGGCCGCTGAAACGTTCTTCCGAACGTAGATCTCTGACGATCACCGGTTCCGCAGATTGCAGTGTGAACCCTGCTTGCGAGTGGCTACCGGTATCAACCCTGAGATGTCCAACCTGTCCGTCCTGCCAACCGATTCCCGATCTCAGTAAGAACTCCTTCTTCTGAGGCAGCAGCTCGAGGATTTTGGCGAATTCGTTGTCAAGTGCTTGCGAGACTTTTGCTACCGACAGGTCAAACAGCACTTGCAGGTCATTGACCGACACAGCTGCTCGTCCCAGTTCAGCCAAAATGGCTGACTGTCGCTCACGCCGCTGGAGCCGATGGAGAGCGTTTTGTAGCTTCGTGATGTCGGTGAATGTGACGACAATGCCGTCTTGAGTCCCATCGTATTGGTGATAGGGACGCACGCGACGGACAAAGGACTTGCCATCGGAAGTTCGCAAGACGTCCTCGATCGGCTGATTCGTGTTAATGCGGTTTATCTCGGGAAGCGGCGGCATCTCGACCGTCAACGGTTTGAGCTGATCGAGTGGGCGACCGACATCCGTGTCAATCAATCCATAAACGTCAGTCGCTGCTGGTGTGAAGCTTCGGATGCGGTACTCTTCATCGAGGAAGATCGTCGCAATCCGCGTGCTTTGAAGCAGGTTCTCCAGATCGCTGTTCGACTTGGCGAGGGCCTCGTTGCCGGCCTGAATCTCCTCCTTCGACGTCTCCAGCTCCTCGTTCGTCGACTGCAATTCCTCATTGATGGAGCGTAGCTCTTCGTTGGACGACTTGAGTTCTTCGTTCGAGCTTTCCAGGTCCTGAACGGCGTTCTCCAGATCGTTTCGTGTGCGGTTGAGTTCCTGCTCCAACTGCTCGATCATGGCCTCTGCATCAGTCGCCAACTCGGTAGATCGTGACGTCGTTCGTTGCTCGGTCGTTCCCAGATCACGAAAAACGATCATGAACAGATTGCCCTCGTCTCCCAGTTGTGGCATCGGTTGCACGATGACCTCCACCCTGAGAATACTGTCTCTTTCTTTCAGTGTCAGATCGTCCCGCTTCACCGTCTCGATCGACTCACGCGACTCTTGGAAGGCCGCTCGCAGTCCACTTCGCAGACCGGTCTTGGCCATCTTGACGACGTTATTCATGAACGGCCCGTGGGGAAACTCGAAGTAACGTTCGAGACCGGTCGATGTGCAGATGAGGTGGGCATCCTCATTCACCACAGCATATCTGGGAGCAAACTCATCCAACACGATCCGCTGAGCAACACCATGTACATCAGTCGGGGAAGCATCGTGTTCGATGTTGGGCGCAGACAGCGATCTCAACGGACTCCGACCTGTGAACAGCTCCTGTGAGCGAACCGGCCCCGGCTTGCGCTGCGAGATGCGGTGTTTCTTGTCGATTGCCCGAAAGATCTCGCTGTGAGAGGAGAGGTTCTCCGACGGTCCCAGCAGCAGGTAGCCGTTCGGTTTCAACGCGAAGTGAAACAGTGGAATTAGCTTCTGCTGCAGATGCTGGCCCAGATAGATCAGCAGGTTGCGGCAGGAGATGAGGTCCATCTGTGAGTATGGCGGATCGCTGATGAGGTTGTGCGTCGAGAAGATGCACATGTCCCGGATCTCTTTGACGACCGTCAATTGCTTGCCCACCCGTTTGAAGAACCGCTCCAGACGATGCTCGGTCAGTTCATTCGAGATGGAGGCTGGATAGGTGCCGGCTCGCGCGACGTTGAGGGCCCGCTCATCGATATCGGTGGCAAAGATCTGAACTTCAACGTCGCCTGTGTGCTTGTCCAATTCCTCACGCATCAACATTGCAAGCGTGTAGGCTTCCTGTCCTGTTGCACAACCTGGCACCCACATGCGGATCGGCTGATCCTCCTTTCGTTGCTCGAAAAGTTGAGGAATGACGAGATTGGCCAGTGCCGAGAAAGTGTCCGGGTCGCGGAAAAAGGCCGTCACGCTGATCAGCAATTCTCGAAAAAGTGCATGCACCTCTTCGCGATCTTGCTGAAGTCGCTTGAGGTAATCGTCGGCGCTCCTCTCACGCAGAATCTGCATGCGGCGGGAGACACGACGGATGAGCGTCTTCGATTTGTAATGGCGAAAATCATGCTCCGTAACCTCCAGTAACACATCACAGATGCGTGGGAGAATACTCTCAATGCTGCTATGCTGAGTGTCCTCATCCGACTGTGAATTCCTGCTTGAGAGATAGTCGAGGTAGGCGAGCAGTTCTTCTGCCATGCGTTGAGGGGGCAGGACATAGTCGGCATGACCGGAGTCTGCTGCGCTCAGTGGCATCCCCTCGTACTTCGAGGTCTCAGGCGTTTGGGCGAGTGTGAGACCACCCCGATCACTGATTGCCTTCAGCCCCAGTGTGCCATCACTGCCTGTGCCGGACAGCACGATGCCTATGACGGAGTGTCCTTCGATTTCTGCCAATGCCTGAAACGTGCGGTCAATAACGGCTGCTCGGCGTCGGAGATCAGGTTCTTCAACGACTGCCAGTCCCTCGTTGAATCGCACCTCACTCTGCGGTGGGACCACATACACATGGTTTGCCTCTGGCACGATCCCTGCCTCGGTGAGCCTCCGCACCGGGTAGGGAGAGAACCGTGCAATGACATCTGCCTGGACCTCAGAAGCATCGCCGCCAATGTGTTGCACAACTACAAATGCAGCCCCCAGATCCTTCGGGAGGGCCGCAAAGAGTTGCTCCATCGCTTCAATGCCACCACCTGAAGATCCGATTCCCACGACTGCTCTGAGCGGGGTCGTACTGTTGGCGGCAGAGGCCGATCGGTCAGCAGTCATAGGGATCTTGGTATCGAAACGGGCCTGAACTGGGTGGGTCACTTGACCGCTATTTTGTCAACCCTTTGAAGTCGTCTCAATATCTCAGGACTGCTCGTGTGTGATTTACACAAAAAACGCCCGGCTTCACGGAGGAAGCCGAGCGTGTTGGAAATCAGGGAATCCCCCACAGCAACGATCAACGCCTGTCGTCTTCGACTGACTTCGCCAACTTTCGAGCCTGCTGGAGGTGTTGCTCGACTGTCGAAGTGGCTTGCTCGACAATCTGCTGGAACTGCTCATCACCCGTGCTTTCTATCGCTTTCAACTCAGCGAGCGCCCAAGTGTGAGCGCCAATCTGAAAGCCGAGGAACCCCATGTCGAATTCCTGCCCGTCGTACTGCTCAAGCATTTGCGAACTTGACTTTAGATAGTTTTCAGTCGCTTTGCGATCACACTGTAAGATGCGAGAGAGAAGTTCAGCCGCCTCGGCATGATGGTCGTCGGAGCTGCTTATTGCAGTTGCCCCTCGGAAAGCAGCCGTGCGTTGATCGCCCTGTTTCAGCGTGGCCATTTCGGCAATCTGCGGAGCGAAATTGCGAAGTTCCTCATTCAGTTGTTGATGGCTTTGGGCCAGCTTGTCTGCGAACTGCTGAACCTCCTGCGAAGAGGCATGCTGCCGGGCCATCTGGCTCATATGGATCGTGCTGTAATTCATCAGTATCAGCTTTCCTGCAAGATACTGAGTCAACAAGTGGTCAGTGCTGGCCTCGGCCTTGACTTGTTGCCGATCGTCCTGCCGTCGCGTCTCGCGCTCTGTCGCCTGCTGACCGATCGCAAGGGAACAAATCACGGTGGCAGCGGCCGATGCCAGATTGATGGAGTGGCTGAAGTTCATGATGACCTCCGAAAATTTGTCAGGTGAGAGTTTTGGATTTCATGTGTTACGAGAGCCAGATTTCACTCAAGCCGTCTGCGCCGCGTGACGGCCTTCGGCGAATTCTTCGACCGCTTTGCTGCAGAAGGCCGGCAGGTCGTCTGGATTGCGGCTGGTGAGTAAGCCTTCGTCGCAGACGCACTCCTCATCGACCCACTCTGCACCGGCGTTGACGAGGTCCGTCTTCACACTCGGCCATGATGTCACCCTGCGGCCTCGGACGACGTCGGCTTCGACTAGCATCCAGGGACCATGACAGATCGCCGCGACCGGTTTGCTCTGCTTGAAAAAGTCTCGCACGAAATCGACAGCCCTTTCGTTGACTCGCAAGGCATCCGGGTTGAACACCCCGCCGGGCAGTACCAGGCCGTCGTAGCTTGACGCGCTGACTTCGTCGACAGTTTTGTCGACTGGGAACTTGTCTCCTTTTTTGTCGTGATGGACTCCCTGAATCTCACCCGCTTTGAGCGAGATGAGATGCACTGTCGCCCCTGCCTCCTGCAAGGCCTCCCATGGTTTCGTCAGCTCTACTTGTTCAACACCATTGGTGGCAAGGATGGCGATCGTTGTTTCGTTCAATGATTGATCAGACATCGGTTCTCCTGGTTGATCTGGTCGGTTGAAAGTGATGAATGTCTCTTGCACGATGAGTGGCAAGGTCGAGAGCGAAACGGATGAACTGACGCGATCAACGTCCAAGCCAACCCCGCGCGTAAGGATGTTTGTCGCACTCAGGCAGCCATACTGCGGCACTCCTTGACACACTCACGGCACGCTTTCGCACACGTCTGACAATGATCGTGTTTGTGAGCCCCGCATTGCTCGGCACACCATTCGCAGACTTCTGCACACAGTCGGCAGTATTCGGCTGCGTACTTGCTTTCTCGGGCGGACGCTTGTGCGCACAACAGACAGATGGCGATACACTCACGGCAACAGTGCGGACAGTCGTTGTCACTCTGCTCATCAATCATGGCATGCAGACACGCTTCGCACGCAGCGGCACAGCGGTGACAAGCTTCAATACAGCTTTGATGGGTCATGGTCGTCTCCTCTGTTCTGGCGTTCGTTGATGGTCCGGCGAATTGGTCATTTGGGCTGGCAGTCGACTAACACAGCGACAGCGAAAGGACGCGGCGACATTATTCAATTGGCTGCTAACGTGTCGCTTCGGCAACTGGTGGCCGTTCACTCGACCCGGCCGCTCGAGCGGGCTCTCCCTCCATGAAGCGGTTGCAGCCCCCGTTTCCCGTGATTCGAATTCTGAAGGGGAGCAATTGCTCATCGATACACAGCCCGGTCGTCTGATGCTCGATGGCAGCATCCGGTTCAATCTGCCACCACTTGCACCTAAGACACTGGCCCCAGTTGTCACTGTTCGATTGGCTCATAACTCTCCTCCAAGCGTCGTACGACGGTTGTCAGATTTTCATCTGTTGAGGGAGGGTAGCATTACGCCAGACAGGAGAGATCCGGGTCCTTTCCGAGCGATCAACTGGGGAAAACCCGCAGTCACTTCTGATTGACTCGTGATTCAATCGTCAGTCCGTCAGTTCCCATCGTGACGATCAGTTCTTCACCATTCTTCGGCTGTCGAGAGCTTTGCTTCGAGTTGGTTGATTGAAGTGTCAGACCGTTTGGCACACACATCTCGTGAGTTCGTGTGTAACTCGCCGGTAGTGAATATGACTGATTGCCGAGCTGATAGGTGATGGACTGGCCGGAGTCATTCTTGAGCTGAAAGCGGATGGCCTGTGAAGTGGGTCTTCCGAACAGTTGCACCGCATAGAACACCCCCGTCTGTTCACTTTGAGCGACGCCTACACCTGTCTCGGATACGTGTTTACGCAGCATGTTTTCGCGATGTGGAGGGGAATCGATCCAACCATCGACCGCTTGCCTCGCCAGTTCTTCTGTCTTGAATCCCTCTGTAGCGAAGAAATAGGCGATGTTTTCCGCGATCAGACAGAGAGGGTAGTCGTGTGCCTTGGCTCGCTCAGCCGAGCTACGTCCATCCGCTTGATGGCCGTAACGGTCCGTCCGAGCCATAAAGGATGCGAAATTACGAGCCGTAAGTTGGAGTGTGTTGTCGGTATCCACAGTCTCACGTTCGTGCTTCTTGCGAAAATGATTGGTCTGCTGCACGATCATCTGCTCCACCCGCTTCAACTCAGGCTATTGCTGCGGACGAAACGGCCCGACATCCCCAGCCGTGAGAGTGGTCACGTTGTGATCAGCCATCATTTGGGCGAGGGCAGGATACGCTCCATCAATCGTTCCGCAGAGCAAAAAAGCGATTGTCAGGAATTGGCGTCTCATGAATCTCTCATCTTTCATCGAATGTCTCTCGATTTATGATTCTCAATCTCTCCACGCTTTCGAGAGAGGCTGCACTCACATCGGGGCGGCGCACTCAGAATGGATTCGGTCTTTGACCACGTGAAGATTGACAGAGGTGGGACGTTCAAAGGCACCGAAATTACCTGCGGCAGACCGAAGAGTTCATCTGCGTATTCACGAACATCATGGCGAAACTGGTACGCCACGAAGGTGCCGCCCGGCTTGAGGCATGCGTGGATGGATCGAACCAAACTACCTGCTTGTTCAACGCTGAGGTGGGAGAACGGCACGCCTGAGATCACCGCATCAGGAGCCGACTCGCTATAGCAACCGGCGATTTTCAGCAGGTTGAGGGCATTGTCTTGAACGATCTGGAGGCGAGGATCGAGCAAAGTTTCCTGTAGATGCGAGACGAACTCAGGCACCAGTTCGATACTGATCAGGCGAGCCTCAGCCGACAATGCTTCCAATAAGACCTGGGTCGTCTCACCGGTGCCCGGCCCTAATTCGACCACGGATGTCGCACCACGTAAACACTCGATGTCCTGCAGCTGCGATAACAAGGCCGACGAACTAGGGACGACCGATGCAACGTGCCGGGGGTGTTGAATGAACGCGCGTAGAAAACGCCACACTGACAGATTCTTCCACCTACGATTGGCGACTTGAGATGCCCTGCTCATGGTGTACAGCCTCTCTCGACGGACCTATCTCGGATTGTGAGGCCGAGCGGTTGGGGCATGATCCGATGAACGTTTCCATGCTTTGATCGCGTGATGCCCCTCTTCCTCTGGGCAGCTGGGCAACTCGCCATCTGCCGTCAGCTTCATAACATGCCCGCAGGACACACAGCGATAAGTTCCCGCCTCCACGGGTGTGCCCTTTTCCAGCGATTTCTCTGAGTGAATGCTCTTCATTGTGATTGCTCCTCTCGCGTCAGAGTCCTCTTCGCACGGACTCAGATGCGCAAATCGATGTGTCGATGATGGATCAACGAAACATGGCGACCCCGCCCTTATGCGGGGTCGCCACGACTTTGCTCTTGCTATGCGTCGTTCCGGTTGCGACGAGAGATTCAGCAGCTGCAGGATGTCTCAAACTGGCTGACCTGCTGCTCGGCCTCTTCCTTCGCAATCCCGTATCGCTCTTGGACCTTACCGACGAGTTCTTCACGATGTCCCTCGATCTGATCGAGATCGTCGTCCGTCAGCTTGCCCCATTTCTGTTGGGCCTGTCCTTTTGCCTGTTTCCATTTACCTTTAATCTGGTCCCAATTCATGGTTTGCTCCTGTTCTGAAATTGAAAAGATACTCCTGCGGGGAAAAACGCCTCTCGCTGTGAACAACTTGTTGAAGGCAGCGAGCAGGTGTCGTAATTACTGCCAGTAAGGCCGCGTGCCGTAGTAGTCGTGAATGCTTTGGCCCCAGGTTCGATCTGCCATGTCCGGCCAGTCGTCTGGATCAAAGCCGGGTGCCTGTTGGAGTCGCTCCTTGTCGACGTTGAAAACCAGAGTGTGGTTATCCGTGTTGACCTGCAGCCCATTCCAAGGGACGGCGAACAACTTTTCTCCGATTCCGAGGAAGCCTCCACACGAGAGCACAACGTAGGCGACGTGTCCTGTTTCCAAGTCGAGCATGATCTCCTTCACATCGCCGACTGTCTCGCCGCTGAGGTTCACGACATCGTCGCCAATCAGCGTCCCGGCAGAGAGGCAGTGTGGAATAGTGGCAGTTGTCATGTGTGATCTCCTGTAGTGATTTATTTTTCCCTGTGACATCGAACGATGTCTTTACAAGTTGGAAGCAGATCACGTGCCAGGCATGAGGAGCAGGTTCAATGCGAGTTTTCAGCGAGATGCTCGAAGTGTCGTAGATCGCTGCCGTGTTGGAAGTTAGGAACAGAGTGGGAAGATGGAGGACTCGGCGATTAGCAGATCCCAGGTCGCACACTCAGGATTTCCCTGAACCGTCGATTCTCTGAGGGACAAGAGTCGCCACCCCTTCTGCGTCAGCAACAAGCACGTTGCGCGGTCATAAACCAACCTGGCTCGAACTCACTTCGTAAAAACGGGGTGATCACTTCGCTGAGTGACTGATGTTTCGAGAGACTTGCCTGTTAATGCTTTGGAGGATCCCGTTCCCAGTTCTTTGAGCATCTCACTGGCCTCCCGATCAGGGTTTGATTCCAAGCGATCATCCATCACCTTAAGCAATGTATAGAAGAGTGCTGCGACAATCGGGCCGAGAAAGACTCCCCAAAGGCCGACAAGTTTCAGACCACCCAGTGCACTGACGAGTGCGAGGAGCGGATGCATGTTGGCAGCTCCATGAAGGACATGAGCGCGGATCAGGTTGTCAGCGGTTGAGACAACCGCTGCACCGTAGGCTCCCACAAACAAGGCCGCACCGATTTGTCCTTGCCAGAGCAACCACGCGGTCACCGGTCCCCAGACGGAGGCTGATCCAAGGAAGGGGATCATCGAGAACAGCAGCGTCAAGCCGGTCAGCACCCAAACATGGTCGACACCTGCGATCCAGAGCCCTAATCCCAGTAACGTCGCCTGGGCTACTGCGCACAGGAGTGTGCCAATGACGACGCCACGACAGACGCGGGCAAACTGGTGGAACAGAATCTCCTCTTCGCCATCCTCCAATGGTGAGAGTCGTTGCAGCTTACGCAGCATGACTGGTCCTTCGGCGAGAAAGTAGTACAAAGCAAGACCCATGATGGCCAGGCCCACTACGAACGCCACGGCGTCGGAAAGGAAATCTTGCGTCCGAAGAAACACGTCGCGGGATGTCGATTTCAACCCTTGGCTGATGGAGTCCTTCAGGCTTTGCCAGTCAGCGTCAGGAAAGTATCCCTGAACAAATTCAACCACTCCACGAACGATCGGATGTTGTGCGATGTCCGTCTGCGACAGCTGATGTCCGACCACCATGATCTCACGTCCGATGACGATCAGAGCGACACCTAGAGGGATCAGGCAGAGCAACAGCACGAAGACCGTTAGCCCGGCAGCTGTGCGGTGTCGACCGCCAATCACTCGCTCGGTATGCTCGAAGACCGGATGAATGAGCAAAGCCAGGACGGCCGCGAGGAACAGCGGTGCCAGGAACGGCTGGAGCACGTGGAAGAACAGAGTTCCCATGCCCAGAACCGTTGCAAGGAGAAACCAAAATGAGACTTGCTGTCGCATGGTGATCCGATGAATGAACTCAATGTGAACAGCCGCCCCCTACCGTCGAGGGGCGGCTGTCAAGTCTGTGGATGAATTGTGCCTGCATCGTCACTCGCGAGTATCCCGGTGAGCTCGAATGCAATTGTGGGCCTCTTTCACTTTGAGTATGTGCCTTTGCAAGACATGATGCACCGGGCTACCTGCGGTCTCCCGCAGTGCCTCCTCGTAGGCGTCCTTGATCTGATCTTCGCCTCGTTCCGCCTCAGCGAGAATGGCATACTCGTCATTGCTGACGAAGAGTTTCCGGGTTTTCATCCACGAGCGATGCACAGCTGCGAGGAACGATCCGTCCTTCGGTGCTACTTGGCCCATCATCTCGACATATTTGGTGAGTTCACTGGCCTGGCGGCGACGTTCGTTGGCCAGATTGCCACACAGCCTGATGAGATGACTGTTACTGAGTTCATGCGACGCGTCCTCGAAACCTTTGGCACTGTCGATATTGATCTGCACGAGTTCCTGGAGTTGCTCGGTTGTCGATTCAGACAGCGTGGGGCCGCTCATTGTGGCGGATGTCATGGCACATTCTCCTTTCGCTACGATGAAATTTCGGTGGCGGAAGTCTGCTCACCGTTCTTTTCTCAAGGATGCGGGATGCAATTGGGATGCCAATGACCCAACGCGTAAGCAGGTGTGACTCTGCGAGCCTTTGCTCTCCAAGACAGTCCGCTGAAAATGAGTGAACTAAGACGGTCGGACGTCGTCGCAGCAGTCCTCCACAATGGAAGCTCAGGCCGCACGCCGATCGTTGAGACGCCACTGGAGCATTTCCGCCTTCCGGGTCAGGGAATCCCCGATGCTCGCGGCGGAAATTTTGCTTTGTGTGTCAAGCCTACCAGATCGGGGAATAGAGAAAGCGGTTCTCGAAAGTTATGCTGATGAGCATGTCGGCATACTTAAACTTACTTTCTCGCGAATCACCTATCGAGCATCACTAATGTCCGACACGACGGTCATTGCGATCGACGACGATCGTTCTGTTTTGCATCTGATCAAGCAGGTGCTTGCAGATGATGTTGGTCGAATTGTTACGGTCGACGAAGCTGACCAAGGTCTGTCCGCAATTCGGCAGGAACAACCGGCAGTCGTCTTTCTCGATATTGTTCTGCCGAAGATCAATGGGCTGGAACTTTTCAAATCGATTCGCGACCTCGACTCGAAACTGCCTGTCGTATTCATCACGGCAGCAGCTGACAGCGAAACGGCGATCGAAGCCATGCAACTCGGCGCATTCGACTACATCTCGAAACCGCTCGACGTGTCTCATTTGCGATCTGTCGCTGCGAGGGCGATCAAGTCGCGGCAACTGATGAGCACACCGGTCGCATTAGACGCAGAGCCTTTGGCGGAATCTGCTGACAGTGGCTTGGCATTCATTGGTCGCAGCCCAGCCATGCTCGACGTGTTCAAGGCGATTGGCCTCGTGGCCGATCAGGATATTCCGGTGCTGATTCGAGGCGAGAGCGGGACCGGCAAGGAGTTGGTTGCCCGCGCCATCTACCAGCACAGCCGTCGGGCGGACCAAACGTTCATGGCGGTCAACTGTGCCGCACTGCCTGATTCGCTCCTCGAAAGCGAACTGTTTGGACATGAGAAAGGGGCCTTCACAGGGGCCGCGCAGCGACGCATCGGCAAGTTCGAGCAATGCAGCGGCGGGACGATCTTCCTCGATGAAGTTGGCGACATGGCTCCGACGGTGCAGGGAAAAGTCCTCCGTCTGTTGCAGGAGCAACGCTTCGAGCGGGTCGGTGGGAACGAAACCATCGAGACCGACGTCCGAATCATCTCTGCCACGAACCAGCCATTGGAGTCGATGGTGGAGGAAGGGACGTTTCGGACAGACCTGATCTATCGCCTGAATGGGGTGACAATCGATATGCCCCCGTTACGTCAGCGCGGCGATGATATCCGATTGCTGACACAGCACTTTCTCGCGGAGGCCTTGCGAGACCTCAACAAACCCGAGATCGAGGGCCTCGCTCCGGACACGCTCGACCAACTGCTGGGATTTGAATGGCCCGGTAATGTTCGCGAACTCCGAGCCGCAGTCCGTCAGTCCGTGCTGAATACGACCGGCTCGGTCATCTTGCCGGAATCATTACCCACAGAGCTGCGCGGCGAGACCGAAAGTGTCCCCACGGAATCAACTGGCGCCGCGAAGGCAGCAGACCACAACGGATTATCATCTGACCTCGCAGCCACCGTTGAACCTTGCCTGGCTGATGGAGAGACTGACCTCTACGCCAAAACGCTTGAAGCGATGGAGCGATACGTCATCACCCGTGTCTTGCAGGAGACCGAGGGCAATCAGTCGCTGGCAGCGGAGATTCTCGGCATAACCCGAGGTAAGATCCGGGACCGCATCTCGACGTTTCGCATCTCTTTGGACACGAACGTCGGTATTCAGGACCAGTCAACGGGATAGTCTCCCCCAGACCCTTCCAGGGATTTGTGATCATGAGCCACGAGCGTCCCTCAATCACGCCGTCAATGGAGTCCTCCTCACGGATCATCAATCGACAGGCAGCCCTCACCCGGTTGGGGGGGAGCGAGCAGCTGTTCAACGACATGGTCGGTTTCTTCCGGGAAGATGCTCCCCAGCTTTCGGAGGCAGCGAGGCAAGCCGTCACCGATCAGGACGACGCGGAAACCCGACGGACGGCTCACAGCCTCAAGGGCCTGGCGGCGAATATTGAAGCGTCTGAAGTTGTCCGTCTCGCACAACAACTGGAAGACTTGGGACGCACCGGACAACTCGACGAAGCCCCGGCAGTTCTGCACGCTCTGAATCGAGCCGTGGCAGATGTGATGACTGCGTGTGAACGCTCAGAGTGAGAGCTCGTACCGCATGCGTTCAGCCTTGGGAGGGAGTCATTCGCCGGCATCCGCACCCAAATGCGAATGATTGACGGTTGATCAACCAGTTCGCCGGATGAGCCACTACGTGCTACACAAAATTGCGTTCGTGGCCTCGATCTTAGATACGTCGCATCCTCCTGCTCATTCATGCGTTGAGACGTAGGGCCTGCCCGTAGTGATCTCTCATGCGACACCGATCAGCCTGAATGGCAGCATCCGTTGAATGAGTGTCAGCAAGCGAACTGATCTTATGCCCGACAACCTGCAAAAATATCTACGAAGCTAACAATGACTCTTCAAAGCATAACCTCCATCTCCACCGATGAGACGGCCAACTTCCGCAGTTCGACGTCTCATTTTGCTAGTCCGATCCCATGATCCTCAAAATAAAAGCGATCGAGGAAGCAGCGTTTCAGTTGACTTGCTTCTCCGCAACCCACTGGAAGGCGTATTTCAACAATAGCGTTGAGGACGGGATATCGAGCTTCTTCCGAATTCGATCACGGTAGGTTTCGATGGTCTTGGGGCTGAGGGACAATCGGTTGCCAATCTCTTTGACCGTATGACCCTTTCCGAGAGACTCAAACACTTGCAATTCACGATCGGTCAGAGCCTCTTCCGGTAGCCCTGACGACGGCTTACCTGGGTTGGTGACAGCCTTACGCATCATCCGCTCGTGAACTTCCTGACTCATGTAGAGCTTACCGTCTCTAACGTGTCGGATGGCATCAATGATTGAATTGGAATCGGCATGTTTGTGGACGTACCCCTGAGCCCCAGCTCGAAAGGCTCGCTCTGCGTAGAAGTGTTCATCCTGCATGGAGAACACGATCATTTGCGGAGCCCACTCGGCAGAGGCGAGTTGGCTGATTAGATCGAGTCCACTGCTTGTTTTCAGTGATAGGTCGATGATGGCGACATCCGGCTGTGCGTCTTGGATTCCAGCGAGAGCTGGGGCGAGATCATCAGCCTCGCCACACACGTGCATGTCAGGCTGCTCTTCGATTTGAATCCTGAGACCATCCCGAAGCAACGGGTGATCTTCAATGAGAAAGATTCGTGTCTGCAGCTGTGTTTTAGAGGAGTCGCACATTGATGCCCTCTAGAATTGACCTTTAATACATTGTCAGTTTGGGCGATCATTGAGCGGTGCTCTTGAGGAGTGTTCCAGCAAGTTGCCTCAGCAGTCCCCTCAGCGGCCTATCGGGAAACCCCTGAGCCGCATTTGCTTTGAGCCGGCACAGACAGCGGCAGTGAAGAGAGTGCGACGGGACATCGTGACGAGTTGCGACTGACTTTTTAGTTCCGTGATTGTCTTTACCCAGCCAGATAGCCTGCTGGCGCTGCAGCGGTATCTGAGCTGGACAGACTTGCCCCAGAGGGTTGCAGCTATGAGCCACCGATTAGCAGAAAGAAGAAGCAGTCGTCGACATACGAACCAGCAATGTCATGCAGCATCGCCGTCAGCAAACCCATCGGCTGTCGACGGGGCACCAGAAACTGACCGATGGCTCCTGCCAGAATTCCTGACACGATCTAGCCAACAGTGGCTCCTTTCCCTTTCACAAGGTGGAGCGTGTTCCGAAGGAACGATCGGATGTCGCTAGACGACGATGTCAGCTGGTTTATTGTGCGTGCTGATTGGCGAGGATGCGTCGATAGCGTGACAGGATAGCAGCGGCAAAAATCCCATAGGCGCTCAGGCCGACCGCAACCAGACCAAGCAGCCACGGACCGTAGGATTGTTTTGAGAGATACGAGAGGGATTGTCCGATCCCCATTGCTTCATCAGGGTTTGAGCGAAAGGCAGCCACAAGTAGGAAGCCCCCCATGATCAGGTACACAACGCCGCGCGCTGAGAAACCGGCACGCCCGACCCGCTCCGACCATTTCAACTCGGTTGTACTCATCTGCCCCGAAAGCAGCATCTCTTGGAACTTCGCCGAGTATGCTCGATAGAACTGGTACAGGCCGGTGCCGATGATCGCGATCCCCAAAATTGCAACGAGGGAGGGACCAAACGGCTGTGACATGAGCTTGCCAGTCCAGTGCTCGGCTGAGCTTGACCCGCTTCCGCCTCCTGCGCCGCTCAGGACCATTCGGATCGCCTCGATTCCGAGAAGGGTGTAGACAACCCCGCTGCAAGCGTATCCGATCCGGGTGGCGATTCCCTGAGCGTCTGTCCCCTTGTTCTCAGGGTCGACTGCCGCCTGGACAATCCGCCACAGCGAGTAGCCGAACAACCCAATCCCGACGGCGATCAGCAGAAACTGTCCAAAGGGCTGAGACGCGATTGTGGAAAGAGCGCCTTGGGGACCACTGGTCTGTCCCCCTTCGCTCAAGGCGACTTGCAATGCCAAGCCGCCGATAATGGCGTATACGAATCCCTTCGCGGCGTAACCGCAGCGGGCGAGGAGTTCAATCCATCGACGATGCTCGGGATTCAAAATTGATGGATTTGTTGTCGCCGTGGCATTCATGGGTTAGATCCTTCGTTAACGAGATCTGGCGAGAGCCGGCGGGTCATAAGTTCCGGGTGATGTATTCGGTTGTGAAGTCGGAGATGAATCGAGATTGTCAGAAGGAGCGGACGAATCTGATTGGTGACGTCTCGCCCAGACTTGCGTGAACTCCGCGCCGAGGAGGAAGATGGTCGCGGAGTAGTAGACCCACAGCAGAATGAGTGCGAGTGCTCCGGCGGCTCCATAAGTGGAGGCAACGCCGCTGTGGCTGAGGTAGATCCCCAGCCCCCACTTCGCGACGACAAACAAAACTCCAGTGATACCCGCTCCCAGCCAGACGTGTCGCCAGGCAACATCACGGTCGGGAAGAAATCGATACATCATGGCGAACATGGTCGTCACCACGCCCAACATGACCAACGTGTTAATGATTTCGAGCGTGTTGCCACTCAGCGGACCGGGAAGGATTTCGTCGATTTGACTCCCCAAGCCCTTGAAGACGACCGACGCTGTCATCGAGATCAGCAGGAGCACTGCGAAGAGCAGAATCATCCCAAGTGAAACCAGCCGTTTGATGACAAACCCGAGGACACCTGCCGACTGGTCTTCCGGGGCGACGTCCCACGCCTCGTTGAGTGCATCCTGCAACTGGGCCATGACACCAGTGGCTCCGAACAAGAGAACCACAGCACCGATGATGGTCCCCCACAGTCCGTTACCGCTCACACTGGTTTCCCGAATCATTGTCCGGACTTGTGTCACTCCGTTTTCACCGACAACCGAGCGAATCTCATCTCCCAAGCGGTTCGCGACGGCTTCCTCAGTGACGAAGCCAGAGATTCCGATTGCTGAGATCACCAACACCAGGAGAGGCGGAAGTGAAAAGATCGCGTAGTAGGCCAAGGCAGCCGCCATCCGCAGGCAGTTGTCTTCGAGAAACTCGTTCACGGTATCCTTGAGAATCTTCCACATTGTGATTACACCAAGTTGAATAGTCGCCCTCACCATGAGGTCTCATGCCCAGGCACGAAATCAGCCAATAACCCATTCCGCGATAGGGAATCTCCCGACCCATCACCAATGAGCTTTGTTTCATACTAACGCCCCACACGATGTGAAGCTCTCGGTTCCCTTTGTGGCAGGCTGTGTTTCGCCTAGGAGAAAGGTCGTCCCATGCGAAAGGTGTTGCTGGTTGTGATCGACGCGCTCGCCTCTCGGGTTGTGTTGCCCGCGTTAGAGGAGCATCGACTCCCTTGTCTGGCAGAACTCGTCAGACGGGGCGTTTTGCGACCGGAATGCACGTCGATCTTTCCATCCATTACTCCCGCCGCCACAGCGTCGATCGCTACGGGTGTCTACCCCACCGAACACGAGATCGCTGGAGCCTTCTGGTACAACCGTGAAGATGATCGCGTCGCATACTACGGTGACGACTTCTGGGTCGTGATCGATGAAGGAATGGATCAGTTCTTTAATGACTTTATGGTTCGTCTCAATCACGATCGGCTCCATGCGGACACGCTGTATGAGCGGGTGGAACGAAACGGACTCACCGCTGCGGTCATCAATTACATGTGGTATCGAGGCAGGACCCGTCACGAGGTCGATGCACCCTGGTTGTTCAAGCTGATGCCGAACATCAGTGTTGCATCGGAGATCAGCGGTCCGCAGGTGCTGGCGATGGCAGATTTCGCTGCCTCGAAGATTCCCGGACGTGATGAGAAGCTCAGCGCCACGGGTGGAATTTCACGGCGGTTCGGATTTCACGATGACACGACAGCGGATTACCTGATGCATTTGGCATCAGCGGATCCATTCCCCGAATTTACTCTGGCGTATTTCCCGAACAACGATTACGACAGCCACGCGGACGGACCCGTCGAAGCACTGGATACCTTGGAGAAGGTTGACACTCACCTCGCCGAGTTCATCAAACAGATGGGGGGGATGGATCAGTTTCTGGAAAACTTTGCGATCGTGATCTGCGGCGATCACTCGCAAACCGATCAACTCAGAGACCCCGACGGACGGGGGATCAATCTGGTGGAAATTCTGGAAGGTTATCAGCTGACAACCGCTGGCCAGCCATGGGAGGAGACAGACGAACTGATGGTCTGCCCTAACATGCGGGCCTGCCACATCTACCTCAAAGATCGCTCTGCAACAACTCGTGGCGAGATCACCGAACAGCTGCTGAACGATCCCCGTGTGGACCAGGTCTTGTGGCGCGATGGTGCCTGGGAAGATGCCGAGTCACAAAAGCCGATCAACGATCCATACAACACCTATCACATAGTCAATCGGTCAGCCTCGTTGAAGTTTCACCGTGTGAAAGATCGTGATAAGGCAACGGGACGCGATCCTTATGGAATAAATTGGATCTGCAAGGGCTCACTTGATGTGATTGATGCCTCTGTTTCAGAGGTGGGAACGTTCGTCTACGGAGAATACCCGAATGCCCTGGAGCGGATCGCGACCGGATTTTGCCGCTATGCTGACGACATGTGGGTGACAGCTAAACCCGGATGTGAGTTTGAGATCAACGAGACAGCCATTCACCCTGGAGGGTCTCACGGAGCACTTAATCGTGGTGATTCGTGTCCGCCATTGATCGTGGCTGGCGTCCCGGAAGAGATCAGCATTCCCGAGTCGCCTCGTACAATCGACATCGCACCACTCTGTTTGCAGATACTCGGACTGGAAGAAGAAGCAGAGCAACTCATTCGCTCGCGCCGAGCGGGGAGACCTCACTGAATGACTCGATCGCAAAGGGAAGGGGTCAGTCATCAGATTATTCAGGACTTTCCATGCGAAATGGTGCCGGACTCCAGATGTTCCTCGCCATTCAGGGAGCGAGGGGAATAAGATCAGCGCGTTCTTCAAACAGCGTAACGGTAGATGGCAGCGACGTCATCGTCGCCCAGTGTTTGATCGTCAAAAATCATCACCTGTCCGCCCGTGTTCAGGGTTTCGACGGCTGCGAGATCGCACAAGTCATAATTCTCCGCAGACGCCTCCTTCGCTCGCTGCACTTTACGAGTCTCTGGTTCGTAGACACCCCAAGTGTGGGAATCGCTGGCGAGGAGTAGAGTTTCAACACGGCCTTCGTTCGCCGCGACGATGATATCTTCCAGGGCGTCGTCTCCCAGATCCGTTTGGGCTGCATGTTTCCAGCGATCGAGAATCTGTAGTCGTCGCTCATCAATCAGGGATGCAACGATCGGCCACGCCTGCCGATGAAGTTCTTCATCCGACAGGTCATCGGGATTGCCAGTCAACGGTTGCTCATTCAAATGGGAGTACTCAACCTCCTCTCTGAAATACGGGAACAGTTCAGCGACACCGGCGAATAGGAGCGGGCGCTGGTCCTCTTTGAGCGCATCACTGATGGCGGCTGCAATTTCCCGGAAATATCGACGGAGTTCGTGCTCTTCATTCGACTCAACATGCCCGTGGGGGACAGCCGTGTCTCCGGTGTTGCTGCGAACACGAAATGAATGCAGATTGAACCCTTTATGATGATCGCCCCGTACAACAGATTGGAAATTGTCTGGCATGTCCTCCAGTGAACGTTCGGAGAGTCCGCTGCGGCAGCCCTCAAGAAACCGGACACCCCCCTGGCTGACTGCGAGCACGCAGTACTGCTCATCCTGCTGAAGGGCTTTGAGTAGTGGTTTCACGTGAAATCGATGGTCGACGACCACCTGCTCCTCAAACACCTCCGGGAATCGGAAATGTTCTTCTCCATCGGTGGAGAGCAACAGCACCAAACCCCCGTACTGGTGTCGCCAAAACTCTCGATTCGACTCCGCATCGAGATTGCACAGACGACGAGCTGGCTCCAACAGACGCTTGATGTCGCGGCCAGCGACACCGACCGCCTGTAACTGCTCATCCGCGTCACCGACAAGATTCTTCAGTCGAATCGGCTCTTCGCGGATCTCTTTGCCCGCCCAGTGTGTCGGCATGTAGAGAGAGACACACCACCCAGGTCGTCTTCCAAACAGCCTTGTTACATGGTCGATTGTCAATCGGTTCATCGCGTGCTCCCTTGGTGTCGATGAGAAGTCTTGGCGTGGTGCACTGGCTGAAGTAATCAGTTTTCATTCTCAGCCGGGATGTCAACGTCCATATCAGGGACTGTGATTGTTTTCTCTTCCATTTCGACATCGACATCAGGAACGGTCACTGTCTCTTCCTCGGAGTGCACGTCGACCTCAGGGCCATGTACATCAATGTCGGGAGCTTCACCCGGCTCAATGTCAACGGTCGGTAATTCGCCCGGGTCTTCAACATCGACATCACATCCGGGAAGAGTGACCGCGCACAAGCTGGCGAAGAACAGGGTTGAGAGTGTTGGCTTTAACATGTGAGTCATCCTGGAAGTCAGTGGTTGCCCCTCGTGAGTTCTGATGGCAGGGTGTGTGGAGGCTTTCAGGAACTCTGTGATGGACGAGTCTCGCAAACAGCAAGTCAGTCCAACATGGGATGAGGCCTGTTCGTCAGATAGGGGAATCTCGGATGGTGACATATGATCGAGCCGCCCCAAAGAACACCCCGATCGCGCTGGCGAGCACGATCGGGTGAGGTGAAGATTGAGTGCTAAATGTTAGGTAAGCGTCGGTCAGCGTGAGCGACGGTCTGAGGTGCTCGCCGTTTGCGAGTCCTCAGGCTGCTGCCGGCTCTCGCGCAACTGAGTCAACTGTTCGTCAGTCAGTTGTTCTTCAATCGCTTCAATACGGTCGGCCTCAATGCTGACGAGTTCGCCGTGCAGTTGATGCAGCTTCTGCCAGACGTTGGTCAACTCCTCTTTGTACTGACGGCAAGCCTGCGAGCACTGTTGCTTCTGTTCAGCCGACTGCCGGGTGCCGTGAGTGTACCGCTCAGGTGATGCGAGCGTTATGACAATGAATCCATACTGATGATTGCCATCACCAGACTCTGTCGAATTCTGATCTTCGGAGTCAGAAATGGACTGAGTTTCATTCTGCTGCTGTTGTGAAGCACGAGCTTGACGGCGATTGCTTCGCTGTTGCTCGCGAGCTTCGGCCGACTCGGCTTGCTGCCGTTCGCGTTGTTGACGACGCTGCGTCTGACCGGAAGTCGCCGCGCGCTCAGGTGAGTTGCGGTTCATTTCCTGGTCCTGCATCCGTTGCTGGTCAAACCGCTGCTGGTCCTCGTCCGACAGCGTATCACGCACTGCAGAGGCCCAAGCCGCTTCCATCTCGATCGCACGGGCGTGCTGATTATGGAACTCTTTCCAGGTCTCCTGCAGCTTCTGGTTGTGTTGAGTCAACGCCTCATGAATCTGTTGCTCTTGATCGTTGGAAAGGTCCAAATCTCTCAAGAACTGCGGCAGTTCAACCTGCTGCTGCGACTGGTCACTCTGTTGGCGGTTGTCAGGATTGGACTCGCGATTTCCCTGCTGGGCGAATGCAACGGAGGCAGTCAGCAAGCATGCCAGTGCGATGGTTGCCATACTCAGATTTTCTGTCCGTGTCATAACTTTGTCTCCTTGTTGAAAATGGATTGTGAGGTTGCGACGAGTGTCGCAGCCGTCGATGTTTCATCTGTATTCGTTAAGTTGTCAGTGGTGGCGAAATGCGTCGATGATTTCCTCCTTCGTCATTTGGGAACGGCCGGAAATGTCGATCTCCTGGGCACGTTCGTAGAGTTCATTTTTCGTCCACTCTTCATAAGGAGACGACTGGCCTCTCTTGCGGGCGGCCTTTGAATTCGGCGTATTGGCGATCCGGACCGCATTCTCTTTGCTCATGCCGTCATCACGCAGTGACTCGTACTGCATTTCATCCTTGAAGGTGGGTCCGTGATTATGCGACATCGTTGTCCTTTTCCGTCATGAAGCGGTGTCTCATGACGACACAAGCTATCAATTCTCGAACGATTAACGATCGGTCGGTTGCCGCATCATCGCATCGGGAGATCCCGTGTCGGGAAAGCCATCGCCGAAAGTCAGAGATCGCCCCATCCCCGAATCAGTGGTGAGACTTGTGGGCATCGGCGCTTCGGCTGTTACCCTCGTGGCAGTTGTTGATTGAACACCCATCCGAACTTGTCAGGAGTAGGCTTATGAGTCCCAGACAACTGGACACACGTCCGTCAGCCATTCCGGCACCCGAGCGAGATCTGAAAAACGTCTCCCCCAAAGTCTCTCTCGCCGATGACACCACGAGCCCAGTCACGCGAGCTGTGTTCGGGTCACTCGCCGTTGGGTTCGGAATCACTATCGTGATCATGGCGATTGCAGTTGCGATCTTTCAGGCATCACCACTGCCAAGCGATATGTTTGATGTGGATGAGATTACGGCCGCATTTTTAGCTGGCCTGACAGGCCTTTGTCTGATCGGCTGCGGCGTCGGAATTTATCGATGCTCTCTGCTCACAACGAGTCTGCTGTTCTTCGTCGCACTGCTGTGTGGATTGGCTACAACGCTCGTCTCTTGAGCTCGATCAGCCGTCCCAAGTCTGATTCGCTCTTTCATTGATAGCATATTTCTTACATGCCTTCCGTCGAACCGAGCATGGCTTAGCCTTGGTTTGCCAGGAGCCGAGGTAATGGTCACGACCTGCGATGGAGACAACCGCTTTACCAGATGCCCGATGCTTCCGGTACTTTGGACCAGAGTTTTTGAGGGTCGGCATAGTACTTTCTCCCGTTTGAGAAACGCCAAAACGGTAAATACCATTTTGCTTCGATGAAACGGGGCGCACTGCCAACCAATGGCAGGTATTCTAAACGTAGAATTCAGCAGGACTTCAGTGAAGTGGGCGATGAGGGACTCGAACCCCCGACATCCACGGTGTAAACGTGGCGCTCTAACCAACTGAGCTAATCGCCCGGTGTGTCGCTCTCATTACGAGAGAAATCACCATTGAGAACACAGTGATTGTGGTTGGGGTTCGGTCATGTGTCAATCGGACGTGAGATTGTTTGGGGAGGCAGCTTCGAGCCAGACGTCGAGGCCTTTGCTGTCGGGCATGCCGCTGCCGTGGGTGTCGAGGCCCATCAGTTGGCAGGAGATGTTGCCGTAGCTGATGAACAGCATTCCGGGGGGGAGTTCGTCTCCTTTGGATGCTTTGATGGGAACAGTCACGTCGCCCACGTCGTTCCACATCCGCACGTGGTCGCCGTCCGAGAGGCCGAGCCGTTGCATGTCATCCGGGTTAACCTGCAAGGTGTGAGTTTCATCGATGTAGCCGTCGGTGTACTTTCCTTCGTTGAGAGTCGTCCCTTGACGGCTGGTACGACCGGGAATGAGGATGAACGATTCGTGCATGTGATGTCTTGTGCTGGTGGCGATTCATCGAAATGATTCTCAAGAGTTTACGGAACTGATCGTCCATATGCACTCTTGTGGTGCAGGGCAGGCATCAGCCCCGGACGATTCTGCCACACTGATGAAGGAACCGACAATGCTTGTGGGATACGTCAGCAATGAGCGTTACGTTGCATTGGGCGAAGTACTGTTCGAGTTTCGCGGCGAAGGACGTGTTGTCGCGGCTCGATCGCACATTTCCGGTGCGGTCTATGCGGAGGTCTCCCCCGGCGAGTATGAAGTTGTCCTGGGCAAGGACGGTTTCGGCTCGAAGATTGTAACAATGACAGTTCGGGAAGATGAGCCTTATCAGTTCCGGCTGCTCTCCGATGGGTTGTTCGGATACATGTGGCCGAAGTGCGCGAAGTCCGGCGAACGATCGGAGTTTCGTGTGCACGCCGTCGAGGAGTATGAGGTGGAGTTATGGCGATACGGTGCTGAGAAGGAATTCATCCGGCGAATTGGCATCTTCGACGAGCATGGTCCGCGAGCGACAATGCAGATCACGCCGGACGGCGATTACACGCAGACCGGAGTCGAATGGAACAAGCACGGCTACCACGCGAAGGCGATGGCTCAGTTCATTGAAGCGCCAGAACGGAGTGGTCTGTACTACCTGCACGCGCGGAGCAGGTCGGGAGCCTTCTTCAGCTTTCCGTGGGTCGTTGCTCCACAATCGCCACGAGCTCAGGTCGCTGTGCTCGCCTCAGATATCAACTGGAACGCATATAACGGCTTTGGCGGGCGCAGCAACTACATTCATGCGGACGGCTTTCCCCCCACGCCCACAATCAACTCGCGGCTTGAACTCAAACGTTACACTGAGAAAGAGCATCGCACATATGATCAGGAGTCGTACGCTCCGCTCTCACTCGATCGTCCGGACCCTTACAACCACATTGACGAGTCCGAAGGTTTGACTGATCCAATTCGCGGGCGGCAGGGATGTCACATGGCCGCTGCGGAGTGGCGATTGCTGGGTTGGATGGAACAGCACGGCTTCGACTACGACTACTACAGCGAGACGCAGTTGCACTTCGATCAGGTGCCGTTGGAGGAGTACCGGGTCCTCATCCTTAGCACCCATCCCGAATACTGGTCGATTCACATGTACGACCGTGTGAAACGCTGGGTCTTCGAACAGGGCGGACGGCTGATGTATCTGGGAGGGAACGGACTCAACTGTGAGGTCGAGTTCCTCGATGATCACCGCATCGTCTACCACAACACCCGGTGGAGCCATTCGGAACCCCAGTACGCACCGGACGGCCGGGAGTATGAGAGCCGCATGGACAAGCGACATGAATCGGAAGCGAACCTGCTGGGCGTTGCCTTCACATTCCCTGGCATCATGACCGCTGCTCCCTATCAGGTGCTCGATGCTGACCATTGGTGCTTTGAAGGGACGGGCCTTAAGAATGGTGACACCTTTGGTGAGGAAAGCCTGCATCTGCGGGTGCCGGGCGGTGCCTCGGGGCATGAGACAGACAAAGTAACAGCCCAGTCGCCCGCGAACGTTCGCAAGTTGGCGCGCGGCCTCAACCCGGGCGAAGGTGGTGCTGAGATCGTGACGTTCGAGACGAACAGCGGAGGAGCCGTGTTTTCGGTCGGATCGATCTGCTGGCCGAGCAGCGTGCTCGTCGATCGTGCGGTGTCGCAGATCACGGCCAATGTGCTGAGGCGTTTTCGTGATAGTACTTCATAGACAGAGTCAATCGGCAACGGTGGACTTTGACGACATCTGCATCAGTTGCTTCCAATCGATGAGCGTGACGTCTGCCTGTTGAACCTCGGAGATGAATTCAGGGTCTGTGAAGACCTGACGGTCCCCGTCACGGATGCTGTGCCTGAGTGTGATCGATCGCAGCTCATGGTCTGAGACGCCGCTGTGAATGATGATCTCGGTCACACCCGGCTGTACATTGCGGAAGGCATTCAGGTAACTGCGACGTTTGCTGTCGACAGAGTCGCTCGAGTAATGCATGAAGACATCGTCGAGTACTGGAAAACCGTCCTGCTCCAACGCAGTTGCGTACTCCTCCATTCTCGCAATCACTCGTTCGTCGACGCCAAGTTGCCGCGCGAAGCTTGTATCACGGACCATCAAAACTGGCAATTGGTAATCGGCCCCCAGACGGAGGTAGACCTCGAGAAAGTCCGGACGCATGAAGAGGGTTCCCATGTGAGTGTCGAGATGTGAAAGCAAAACACCGTACTCCAGAGCCCGATCGATCTGGGCTCGCAATTCCCGTTCGACGTCATCAATTCTCGCATTGGCGGCGGTCTGATGTTCGCTTTGCAACAAATACCCGGCACCATCGACTAGACTGGGCACCTCACTCGCCCCCAGAACCGGTCCCCAGCGGTAGTCTCGATACTCGGCGTTGAGCGTGAGATGGATGCCGTAGTCGTATTCAGGATGCTCACGGGCATACTCGGCAAACTCTTCGAAGGCAGGGCACGGCACCATGATGCTGGCGGAAGTGACGACTCCTGCTTCGAGCGCCTCGATCGTCCCCCGGTTGACGGATCTGCACATGCCCGCATCGTCCGCGTGAACGATTAATAGTCGATCTCCTGCCGATGTCACCTTCTTCTTGGGGACGGCTTCCTGCGTCTCGGAGATGGGGCGTTTCCGTGCACTCCGTGCGACTGACGGCGACACTTCCTCGCGGCAGCCCATGCCGAGCATGGGAAACAGCAGGCAAACCCACAATGACCGCAAAGAGGAAGATCGACGATTGGAATCGACCGGGTTCATCATCGCTATCGCTGGTAGATCGGCAGGATTTGATACGGCGGCGTGAGTGCGAGCACGACCAAGGCCGTGGAGTACAGTGAACCGTACTTGTTGTCGTTGCCGTTCGACTCTGCATCCCAGGAGCCGTCGTTGTTCTGATTCTTGACGTAGACGTCCAGCAGTCTGGGGAAGAAGTCGAACCAGTAGTCGCCGCCAAGCTGATACATCGCCTGTGAGCAGTAAAAGGCGCCGTAGTGATAGCGGTCTTCGCCGCTGAGCGTGCGATTAAAGCGGTCGAAGTCGTGACGGAGGATCCATTGCCCGGTGAGTTGGGCCATCTCGCTGTTATGTTCGCCTCCGAGGGCGAGGGCGACGACGCCGGCACCCGCCATGCCCCGGCTGACATAGTTGTCCTCGCCTCGCAATCCGTAGCGAAAACCCTGCTGTCTGGGTTCGTACGTCCTGCGAATGTACCCCATGGCTTCATCGATCCACTCGGACGGAACATCGAACTCCGCGTTGCGGGCTGCTCTGAGGAACATCAGTTCCCAGGCGGTGATAGAAAGATCAGAGTCGCTCACTCCGAAGCGACGCATGTATCGCCAGCCTCCCTCGTCTTCGGGAAGTCGCTTGGGCATTGTCTGCTGAGCGCGTGTCTGCTTGAGTGCCTTCTCGATGACGATTCGGATCTCCTCCTGTCGATCTGCAGTGGTCATGCCGTAGACTTCCGTCAGCATCAGTCCAGAGATGGCATGGTTGTAGTTCCCCTCAAAATGGGCCGCCCGATGTGTACCAACACGTTGTAGAGTAATTGCCCCGTCTGGTGCCTGCATTGAAAGAACATAGTCGACCCCGCGCGTGATCTCTTTCTGATACTTCCCCTCATCGGGAAGATATCCACTTGCAAGAAATGCCATCGTGGCCAACGCGGTGACAGCCGGTTGCCCTGAGGCATGGGTGGCGTAAGAGCCGTCTCGCCCCTGGTTGTGGGCCAGATAGGTCAATGCCCGGTCGACAGCACCGTCCAACTGCTTCCACTGTGGGTCGGTCAGCAGCGGGCGCGACCCGAAGCGGCTTTCACCAATATCAACAGGTCCATCATCCCCAACCGCCGATCGACCAAAGAGAAGGATCAGACTCATCACGAGACAGGAAATCGTTCGTGAACGGATGACGCAGTGCAGACGAATCAGCATGAGAAAGATTTGGTCGTGACGGTTTGAAGACTGAGGCTGTTGAGTAATGGCTATTCATCCTGATTGACTTCACGAGTAATCTCCGAGAAATACTGCTCGATCGCACGGCGATATTCTTCAGGGGGGAGTTGTCCCTCGCCCTGAAGCAGGCGGTGTTCGAGTTCGGATGCGAGGACGTTCCATTCATCGAGCTGGCGCTTGGAGATGTTCGACAGTTTGGACGTCTCCGCTTCGGCCCGGTTGGAAGCACGCTTGCTCGTTCGATTCATCATCTGGAGACGTGCCATGAGTTGAGCAGCGATCATTCCGCCCCGTCCGCCACCTCCCCCTCCGCCACCACCTCGGAGGAAATCGCTCATCGTTTGCAGATTCGACGGCCGTGGCGGAATGCCGAGTGCGTCAGCCAGATCGCGTTCGTTCTCCAGAAGGGCCAGCAACTCGTCAAGCGTCGGGTCGTCCGGCAGCATCGGGTCTCCGACTGGAAGCTTATCCGCTTCCGCGAGCACCTTGATCATCAATTCATCAAACAGCCGCTCCGCCTCGACCATGCCTTCAGCCGCATCATGAGTCCGTGCGGAGGCTGCGGTCAGCGTGTTACGCCTCAAGGCGAACACGGCCCCCATCTGACTGGCAGACACGCGTTCATCGAGCGTCGCGAGCAACGTGCGGGAAAGTGCTGCGATGTCCTCCGGCAGAGTCTGATCCTCACGTTGCAGCACACCGACCAACTGCTGTTCCAGATCAGCGAGACTGGCAGTCAGGTCGTTGGTCTCACGAGCAAGTTGATGCTGTTCCACAGAGACAGCCGTGTGATAGTCACCCGCATCGAGCAACTCCACTTGATGAACCCATCCGGATAATTTTGCAATGAGTCGTCGGTTTTCCGCGAGTCGTCGAACAACGAACGGGCCCAGGTCCGGATGAACGTTCGACGCGGAGAGGTTGATGAGCTGTGCATCCATCTCCAGCAGTTGCTGGTACAGATTGCGTCCCTCATCGGTGACGGTTGACAGGGACAACCCTTCCGGCTGCTCAGTCTCCGCATCCTCTTCGGTGGACTCGTTCTTCTCTGTTGGGGCTCGCCAGCTGGCTGCTTTGTTTTCCAGTTCGCGACCCGTCGCTGCAATCAGGGCGAGTTGCTGACGGGCCGCTTTCAGATCACTGTCATTGACGCCCAGTTCGAGTGGTGACCACGTGTCGAACTTCTCCTGCAACTCGGCTGCTGTCCGGGCCAGGTCGATCGATTCCTGAAGTTTGCTACGGGTGACGCCCACGAGTGCTTTGGTACGAAGGTCGTCGTCGAGCTTCTGCCAGTTAGTGATCTGCGCATCCAGTTCCTGTTGTCGCACGGTGAGCAGTGTCAGCTGGTCACGAAGCGATTCGGTCTGGCTGTTGATGCTGTCCACAAAACGCCGCAACAGCCGTGGGTCCTCCGACAGGATGCGTGCGAATTCCGCGATCAGCTTCTGCCGCATCTTGAGAACTTCTTCCAGCCGTTTGAGGTACTCCTCATCGACTTCGACCTGTGCCATCTTTCGCTGATAGTTATTAATCGGGTCCTTGTCCTGAGTCAGCAGGGCAAACGAGTCCTCGACGAACACCTGATACATGTTCTTCACTTCTTCTACAGCGTCCGCCAATGCATGCTCGCGGCGGATGCGTTCAAACTGTGTGGCCAGTTGTGCCAGCCGCTCTCGTGCCCGACCGACCTGTTGCCACGCTTCCGAAACGGGAGGCTGACGTGATGCGTTGTTCTGAGCCTGAAGTCCCTGAAAGGTCGATTCTCTCGCAGGCTCCAGGTGCGTTGCAGCAATCTCGCCGAGCTGCAGACCGATGAAGGCATACTGTGTTTCTGCCGACTTCTTCCGCAGGTCTGCGACGATCTCAAGGGCCTTGTCGAGCTGTTCGTTGCCTGCATGCAAGAGACGGTCGTGCTGCCCGGCCCATTCCACATTCGCAGCCAAGACGTCGAGCCCTTCTCGCAGTCGGTTCTGAGCGATCTCCAGAGCCTGATCGAGTTCGGCCAGTCGTGGTGCAATGGACATCTCCAGCTTGCGTCGCTGCTGACCTGCGAAACTGCCCGACCACTTGTCGATCTTGAGCTTCATCATGCCGCTCGAAGCAGATTGTGCGACGTCCAGAGACAGTCGCGTCATGTTGTCCGGCGGACGCGGTGCCCCGGTCTGTTCAGAATTATTCTCAGAGTTCGATGAGGACGCTGGCGGAGTCGATTGCGGACTGTTGGGGGACGATGTGCTTTGATCCTTGCCGGAGGACGAATCGCCGGAAGAAGGATTGTCCTGCGGCATCGGCGGCGAGGAGGGTGTCGCATCACCGGGCGCAGGCGGAGTTGCAGGTGAGGCTGTTGCGAGTGCTGAGCCGTCCGGTGTCGAAGGCTTTGTTTCGGACGGAGTTGGCGAGGCTGGTCGACCATTCGTCGTCTCCGGCGGCGCTGTCGAAGCGGACGGAGTGGTGTTCTGGTTGGGAGCAGTCTTAGCAGGCAATGACGAATCGCGAGGTCTCTCATCACCTCTGGGAGGAGCACTGGCCGGTGGAATGTCAGACGGAGGAGTCGAATTTGGAGTCTGTGACTGCGGTGCGGCTTGAGCAGGCTGGGTCGGACTCGTCGATGCTGTCGGATCGTTCTCAGTTGGTTCGACAGCTTCCGGTGATTTATTCAACGCCAACAGCGTGTCCTCCAGGGACATCTCCTGCGGTCGCGGCATCTCGGGAACGGGCGTTGTGGAGGGACCAGTCGTCGCCGTTGACTGACGTGTGTCGTACACCCGGACCGCATATTGCAGTTCCTGTCCGTCTTGAAGGTTGAGCTTCTCCAAGTCCAGTGGGACCGAACCAGCGATCGTGGAATCGTATTGATGTTCGCCGAGGGGGATGTCAATCACCTGTGCTTCTTCGACAGGGCCGCCCGGAGTCTTGCTGCTGTAGATCACCAGTTCAGCCTTCGCGATCCCGAAGTCATCACTGGCCGAGAACTCGATCTCAATCTCATCATCCGGGCGGGCAGCCATCTCTTCGTTTGGGCTGATAATCTTGACGGCAGGTGGCTCATCCGGATGGACACTGATTTTGCAGACCGGCGGATGTTTGTTCTCCAAACCGTGCGGTTCGGTCAAGACCGCAGCAAGGCGGAGATTCGCATCAAGCTTGGATTGGAACTGGAACCAGCGTCCATCTGGGGAAGTGAGTTCACGGGCATCGTCCTCACTCAGACGGAACTCGACCTTTTCAACCTCTCCGCGAGGAAGCACCGAGACCTCAAGCAGCGTTCCTTCGACGACCGAGACTTTCTCCGGGAACTCATTCAGGTCGATCGGCTCCGCCTTCGTGTAGGACGGCGGAACGGCCCGGAAGCGCACGGCTGCAATCTCCGGTCGCGTGACGACCGTAACCGACTGCCAGTCAGTCTGCCCATCACCGGCCCGCATGCGGTAGGTCAGACCTGCATCGGCTGCTTTGATGCGATGGACGAATTGCTTCTCCTCGCCTCCCGTCGGTTCCAGAGTGAGGCTTTCGGCCTCTCCCGACTCCGACTGGAGGAACAACGTGCCTGTCTCGACCGGTCGTCCCTTGATGGCCGCCTGGAGCGTCAACGGTTCGCCTCGGCCGACGACAAGGTCGGCTTCCGGAACCTCCAGTTGCGTGACCGAGATGTTTGCGGTTGGGGCCCAGAAGCGTTTGACGAGCACGGACGTCTGTTGCCAGTCCATGAGACAGGCGACCAGTAACAGGAGGATCATCGCGCATAAGGCGAGCACGGAAGACATCAGCCCGCGGAGGGAGACGACTTCGTCAGGAGTGACTTCAGGTTCCAGCTTCATCGCCTCTATCGACAGACGATTGAGCATGCCGGTGTGAATCCGTCGCTGCTGGTCGAGGGGAGCAGCGGCCAGTTCCGCGATGGTCGACCAACGTTCCTCGATCTTGGGAACACTGTGATCAACATCAGCGGCAACGTCTTCCAGCCTGCGTCTGCGCCCCAGTCCGATGACAATTGCTGTAATCAGCGTGACCCCAGCCGTCGCCAATGCAGACAGAGTCAACACGCTTCGCCAGAAGGGGTCGAACAACGTGAACGTCCAGTCAACCAGCATCGCCAGAGACATCGCGAGAAACAAAGCCAGCAACCCGATGACGACCGCCAGAGCGAGTCGCGCTTTATCACGGGCACTGCGTACCTCCCGCAGCTTGTCCTCAATGGAAAACGGAATTCTGATCGGGTTGTTGGAGGTAATCATGTTGAAGATCCTCGAGGATCAGGCGTCTGTGAAGTTGTCTTAGGGAAACATTCGCCGAGATCAGACAAGTCCCAGACGTTTGCGAACGATCCATTCCGTACAGAGACAGGAAAACGCGATCGCCAGAAAACTCCAGCGATTCCATAATGGCTGACGTTCCTCCCGCTCGCTCACTTCCGGTGCGAGGGTCGAAAGCATCAGCAATTCATCAATGGCAGTAGGAGGGACGACCTGTCCCCCGGTGACCTCGGCGATCTGTTTCAGGAGTGTGAGATTGCAACGGGTGTTGAGTTGTTCGACGCTGCCCGTCTGTGTCACGTTGATCCTTGCCTCTGCGAGGTTTTTGTCCTCAGCCTCTGCGAGCAACCTGTCGACATCATTGCCCGTCGCCGTCACCCGGAAGGCACCGGGTGGCAGACTCGGAAATGCCCCGAGGTAACGTCCGGGCACATTCTCGTCGGCTACAAGTTCGACACGGGAAGCGGAACCATCCTGCGGAGTGGCTTCAGCGAAGAGAGACGCACCCCGAACAGGCGTACCATCCGTTTCGGCCAGCCGTACTGTGACCGCGATCGGCTGTCCCTCGTCGTAGCGCACACGATCGGTTCCGATGCGCACCGTTTGCGTACCGCCAGCCCGTTCAGCCGCGGTGAGCCACCGCATCAGTTGCCCCCAGAACCGGTGGTGATAGCGATCGCCCCGTCGAAACCGCAGCCGATAAGTCACAGGTTCTGACAGGTACACAACACGCCCGGCCCCCACTTGCTGCCAGCAGAGCAGCGCATGATCGGGCGAACGATCATCGGTTCTCTCAATCTTGACCGCCCCTCCCGGCGATTCGACCGCAAGCAACGTTTCCGCGGTCGGTTTCGGGTGTGAGTATTCGGTCAGGGCATACAACGGCTGTTGTTTGTACTGTTCTCTCCAGATCTCCTGGCTCGCTGGCCAATCGCTCGCGACCGACAACACGGGATGGGAGTTGGCCGAAGGTGTGGTCACGACTCTTAAACCTTCGTCCGAGTTGAGAGCACGCCCCCGTTCCACTGGCAATAGCTCCATGACGGCCTGATGCTCATATTCCCGAGGCATGTTTTCCTCTCCGGCGATGACAATCAGATGTCCGCCTCGTGTTCGCACGAATTCATCGAGTCCCTCCTGAGATACCTGATCGAAGTGGTTCGGGCTGATATCACCGAGGATCACGACGTCGTAGTTCGCCCAGTCTTCAACATCGCGCGGCACCGCACCGGTTTCCGCGATCTTGCCCGTCGCCCGGACTTCCGGTTGAAAGAGGAGCTTCTCATACTCGACCGACTCGTCTCGACGGAAGAGTTGATCGAGATACCGATACTCCCAGCGTGCAATTCGGTCGACCAGCAGCACCCGTAGCGTATCCGTCACCACGTTGACCGTGAGGAATGCAACATTGTTGGTCGTGCTCGTCTCGTCCTCCAGCGGCTCCAGAGAGAGTTCGAACTCCTGACGTCCCAACTCTTCTGCCTCTACCTGAAACGTAACGCGTGAGTCCGTGCGATCACTGTGAAAGGTCAACTCCCGCTCATCGATCTTCTTTCCATTTTGACGCAGGACCAGTGTTGAAGATTCATCAGCACATTCGAAAGCCGTCACGATCACATCGATGAGAATCGTATCCTTTTCGACAACGGCAGCCGGGGCATCGACCCGGTACAGCAGTGCGTCGCGGAGTACTTGCGTATTCCCGATCGGAACCACATGCACGGGGATGTCAGCCAATGACTGAGCGATCTCCTGCGGCGAGAGGGCATCGGGGTCATTGTGTGCCCCGTCTGTGATGAGGATCGCCGAACGAATTGCCTCTGACGACGCCGCACGCCCCAACTGGTCCAATGCGGCTGACAGGTTTGTCGAGGATGGATGACCTTCACCCAAAGTTCCATGAGTGTTCGCTGAGAGACCAGACAGAGCCTCACTCCATCCCGCTTGAGGAGAGACAGCCGCAACTTGCTGATCAAAGCGGTACGCTTTGACGTTCAACAGACTGTCGGAAGGTTCCGTCACCTCTCGCTGAGCGACATCCAGGGTGTTGGCTACAAACTCCCGACGCGTCAAGCCTCCGCTGTTCTCTGTCACCTGTAAAACCGCCTGCTCGTCAGTAGCGAATTCGAGGCTTCGTGTCAGCTCACCGAGGCGACGCTCAATCGAGTTCAGATCGTCCTCGATGGAAAGCATCGACTCAGCCAGATCAGTGGCGGTCGACAAACTCGAATCGTCCATCGAATCGTCGATATCCCGGAGAGCCGAACCAACGTTCCCTTCAAGAAGTGTCACGATGCGCCCGGCTTTTTCGATATTCTCCGCTGCATCGCCTGTCATCCTGGCGATGGAAGCCTCCAGATGGTCGACGGCCCGATCGACGGCCTCTGTCATGGCCTCGCATTCCTGACGAATGTCTTTTGGAGCCCGATGATTCTGGATGGCCAGACTTGCTGATCCCGTCCGACGGATCGCCGCCTGCACGGCTACGACTGCACGATCGCAGGCGACCAAAGGATCGTCTGCTTCCGAACTACCGGAGGCAGAGCGCATCCATCTTTGCTGACGAGTGTCGGGAGGATCGTTGACATCCATGCTTTGACTGGTATCAACCAGCACGGCAACAGATTGAGGCTTGACGGTCCGCTCACGCGTGAGCCATGAGGGCTCCAGCAGCATCCAAAGTACAAGTCCGATCGCAACCAGACGCAGTCCCCAGAAGACTGAGGCCCACCCGGTCCCGGTCGCTCTTCGCTGTGACCAAAGCAGACCCGCAAACACCAGTGCCAACAGCACCCCCAGGCCGAGGGCAGTCATGATGCCGATCGGTCCGTCGATGCTCAGCGACTCGACGATTTGGGTGGTTTCGTCACTCATATTTTTGGTCTAAGTAAGCGATGTCCCGTACGATCATTGGCCCGCCTCCGGGGTCGTTGTGATGAATGAGGGCAAAGTCGTACTCCCCGCCCGAGAGCGAGCAGCTCGCGTCGCCAGCAGCAGTTCGACAACGACGATGATCAATAACCCAATCAGCAACGGGGTCCAGAACGGCCGTTGATTCACTTTTGTTGTCACCTTGGGGATCTCCAGACTACCTTGCGTGACAAACTCAAGTCCGGCGTTGTCGGCCAATGCGGTCAGTTCCGTCTCCTTCAATGGAGTCAGGTCTGACTCCTGTGCATCGCGGGCGACTTGAAACGGGATGGAGTGCTGAGCGTCATCCGTATCGGTAAACTGGACCTCATATCGTCCCGGTGAGTGTGTGTTTGAGTACCGGAAACAGGCCACATCCTCGGACTCGCGCACAGCGAGTTCACGCTCTGTTCCGTCAGGAGTTATGAGCGAGACCTCGGAGAGACCGCCAGCCGACACTTGTGGCAGTTCGATTCTCGCACCGGTCGCGATGTTGAACTGAGTGGCCGCTGGTAGCGTCAAGTAGGCCATCCAGTCATTGACCATCACGACATGTGCCTTCGTGAGCGGCAGATTACTCCAGGCGACATCGAATGGCAGCGCCTGAATGATCACGCGACCGCGACCGACGTACTGCTCGATGACCAGCGGGTCACCCTCTCCCGTTTCCAGCAGGATTGACAGATCATCCGGAGCCGCGGAGCGGTCGAACGTATGTCGGGACTGAATGCGGACGCCATCAATGTCCAGACGCTTCGTATCTGACAACTGGGCTGTTGCCGGATGATCTCCCGAAGGGGGATGGATCGCTTCTTCCTCGTTCGACACTTCCCGGTCGAAAGCCTTGGTGTCACCGAGTGGCAGAGGACTGAGCCCTCCGCCGTCCTGGTACCATACCGAATTGAAGGCTTCGCGGTCCGTGCGACGACCCAGCACAACCCACAGGCCGCCCCCGCGTTCGACAAAGCGATGCAGCTTCTCCATCGTTTCAGTGACGAGCGGTGTCAAACTGGTGAGCACCACTGCCTGAATATCGGCCAGCGAGGCGTCTTCAAGTTCGTCGGTCGAGATCACCCGCGGGCTGAAGACGGCGTGCCACCCATCGTGAGGCGACTCATGGTCATATCCCAGTGCCGTTGTGAAGAACGTTGCTTCCGAGACCCGTTGACGATACTCGGGTGGTGCCTCGACGATGAGCACGGGGACTCGATCGACCACCTCGACAATCACACTGTCTTCGTTATCGAGATCGAGCTGATCATCACCGTCCAGTTGACAATCGAGTGCGAAAATACCCGCATTCCCCGCTTGCCACTTCCAAGAAACCGAAATAGTTCCTCCGGGAGTAATCTCAGAAATGGGTGACGTTCCTGTAACCTCACCATTCACCAACTGTGAGAGCGTCATCGGTCGGCTGGTCTGTTCGCCGAAGTTCTGGACCTGTGCCTGGAGCGTGATTGTCTGTCCGGGACCAACTTGTGTGTGAGACGCCTCGATGCTGAAGACAGCCACGTTGGCGAGCGGGTCATCGGACACGACACAGGGAACAATCTGCACTGTGGTTTGGATGCTGTTCTGTTCGATCGCCTGCTTGAGCTGCTGCCAGTTCCGTAGCGAGTCGGCATGCCAGCCATGTGCCTGATTATCGGTCAGCACGACGATGTTTCGTGCTTGAACACCGTCCGTGGCGCCCGCGTCGATGGCTGCCTGGATCGATGAAAACAGATCAGCCGCTCCTTGTGAGGGGGTCAGCTGTTCAATATCGTGCTGCAAGCGGGCCTTCGTTACGGGATCGCCTGCGATGGCCTGAGACGTCAGCCAATTCGGCCCACCGGACGCCAGCACGATCTGAATGAGATCGGATGATGCTAACTCATCGATGATTTCGCCCGTCTGCTTCTGCAACTCCTCAAAGGGAGTCTCGTCCCCGATCTTGCGAGCCATCGACATTGAGTTGTCGAGCACGAGGATGACTTCCCGTGTCGGTTGATTCCCGAACCATCGACCGCTTAACTGAGGACGAGCGAGAGCCAGCACTAGGGCAAGCACGGCTGCACAGCGGAGCAACATCAACAACAACTCTTCCAGTCGCTCCCACTGTCGGCCTTTCTTGGCCGCATCAACCAGGAACTGCATGGCTCCCCACTGCACGACATCCCGTTGCTGGCGACGGTAGAAGTGTAGAAGCACAGGCACCGCAGCCAACGGCAAAGCGAGCAGGAAGATACCATTCAGAAAACTCATGCACGGCCTCCCTGCAGGCGACGTCGAGCCGCTCGACGTCGGAGATAGTACGCCAGACTGTCACCCAGATGACGCTCCGTCGACAGCGTCAGGAACTCGCAGTCGATCTCGACCATCTTCTCGTGAAGCCTCTGCATGAATGATTCGAACTGTTCGAGATAGTGACGCCGGATGGCTCCCGGATGCACGCTGAGACGTACTGAGCGTGCCTCCAGATCTTCAAAAATCGACGGATTGCGAAAAGAAAACGAAATCTCCTCAGGGGCCAGCACTTGAAAGACCAGCACGTCATGGCCTCTCAGCCTCACTTGTTGCAGCGCATGGGCGAATTGTTCCAGATCACCAAAGCAGTCGGAAAAGACGACGACCAGACTGCGACGTTTGAGCACGCTGAGCAGATCCGTCACCGATTCGTGGAGCGCTGTCGCTCCGTCCGCCTCCAATGTTTGTAGCCGATTGATGATCGACATGAAGTGACTGGCCTGCGGCCGCGGAGGCACGACCTGCCGCTGCGATCCGGAGCTCGTCATCAGTCCGATTGAATCCCGCTGCTTCAGCAGCAGTCGTGCGAGACAGGCCGCCGTCATGCGGGCATAGTCGAATTTGCTCATCGTCGACCCGCCGTATCGCATCGATCCGCTGGTGTCGAGTAGCAGCCACGCGTGCAGATTGGTCTCGTCCTCGAACTGTTTGATGAAGTACCGGTCGCTGCGGGCCAGCAGACGCCAGTCGATCAGCCTCAGGTCATCCCCCTGCGAGTACGGTCGATGTTCATCGAAATCACAGCAGCCCCCCTTGTGGGTCGAGCGGTGCATGCCGGACATGACCCCATCGACGACCGTCCGCGAGACCAGTTCCAGCCCGCCAATGCGAGCCAAAGTCTGCGGATCAAGCAGTTCCAGCTTCTTCGATTTCGATCGTGAGAGGGCCATGTGGGTACGTTACCGTTCAGAGACGTCAGTCAGTGCAAATCATCCAATTCAAGATGATCTACGCGGCAGAGACACGCAGGCCTTGTACCACCTGTTTGATGATGTCGTCCGTATCGACCCCTGCGGCTTCAGCGTTGAAGGTTGGGATGATACGGTGCCGCATCACGGGGAGTGCGACCTGTTTGACGTCGTCCGTTGTCGCGTGGACCCGCTTGTGCAGCAGGGCTCTTGCTTTGGCCGCCATCAGCAGTGCGATGCTGGCGCGCGGGCCGGCTCCCCATTGAACCATGTTCGCCAGATTGGAAGGAAGTTTGCCTTCCTCAGGACGCGTGTTGCGGGCCAGGTCGATGGCCGCGTCATACACATGATCCCCGACGATGACTTCACGCACGAGGGACTGCATCCGTTTGACCATCTCTGCGTTGAACACCTGTTCGATGTTTGCCCGGTAGTGAGTTGTCTGACGGCGGCAGATTTCTCGCTCTCCATCTCGTGTCGGATAGGAGACCTTGATCTTGAACAGGAACCGATCGAGCTGTGCCTCGGGCAGCGGATATGTTCCTTCGACTTCAACCGGGTTCTGCGTGGCGAGGACGAAGAACGGATCGGGGAGTTTGTAAGTCTGACCACTCACTGACAGTTGCCGTTCTTCCATTGCTTCGAGAAGTGCGCTTTGTGTCTTGGGAGGCGTGCGATTGATCTCGTCTGCGAGAACGAGATTTGCAAATACGGGGCCTTTCACGAACCGAAACTCGCGGTGGCCGGTCGCCTTGTCCTCTTCCATGATCTCGCCGCCGGTGATGTCTGCGGGCATCAGGTCGGGTGTGAACTGGATGCGATGGAAGGACAACTCCATCAGAGACGCCAGTTGTGAGATGAGCAATGTCTTCGCCAGTCCGGGCATGCCCTGCAGAATGCAGTGACCTCGGCAAAGGACTGCGATCATCAACTGCTCTGTCACGTCATCCATGCCCACGATGACTTGCGAGAGCTGACGCTTCATCTCGCCATATCGTTCGTGGACCTCCGCAACCGCTTTCTCGATGTCCGCATCCGAGCTGAGTGAGGTACCGTCCAGTGGGTGTCTGCTCATTGGTGATTGTCCATCTCTTGAAGGGGCGAAAACTTTGAGCTCTACAAATGAACTATTCGGCCGACTGGGCCGCCTCTGCCGTACTGACTCGCTGATTCTGATCGAGGTCTAATGCATCAAACTGCTCACGTGTGCCCAGAAACTCGGCCGGCGTGAGGTCACCATCTCTGTTGAGGTCCATGCTTGCAAACCACGGAGGCGCTGCGGGTGCGTCGGCCGGTGTTGTGATTGCTGGGGCGACACTTTGCCGCTCCAGAACGGTGTGGGCATGCGGTCCGAGTGTAAGGACCAGACGAATGGGCACCGGGACTTCGTCCAGCATCACAATTCCGTCCTTGTTCCGATCGATCGCCTCAAGCAGCGAAGGGACGGATTCAATCTCTCTCTGGGAGAGACGACGATCGTTGTCGAGATCCACTCGCCGCAACAGGGGGGACCCGTCGATCACAGCTCCGACCGCGACCTGGCCGTTCCAATCTTCACTATTTGATTGCTGAGCTGCAGAAAGCTCGATCGTACTTCGAGCCAAGTTCAAGCTGACTCGATCTTCGGCTGCCGAGACGGGTTCAGATTGACTCGCAACTTCGTCTGCCAGTTCCGTCATATAGAGACCCGTTTCGTAATCACCCTGCGTCCCAAACTCGATCCGGAGCTTGACCTGAGGCGTTGTTTCCAGCAGTCGTGACAAGTCTTGAGGCGACAGTTGGGAGAGTTCTGCAACCCCCAGTCGAGTCAACAACTGCTTCGTGAGAACCAGGTGCTCGCCCGCCGTGTTGCTACAGGTAATTCGCAGCAGTGCTGCCAGTCGTCCCCAGTCGGTCGTGTCCTGCAGGACTGTGGCCAGAGGAAAAGTGGTCCAGGATTGAATGAGCGGAGACTCCGCCAATTCTGATTCGTCCACCCAGTCATCTTCATCGTCATCAAGAGATCGCAGCCTCGCCTTCGCTGAAGTGACCTCATCAGCAGAAAGCTTTCCGTCTCCATTCTGGTCGAGTGCTGCCCACAACGGGGCCACCTGCGCGCGATCCATGGCAAAGTTGGCACGCAATTCAAGAAGAGTCGGTCCGGGGGACCATTGAGCGAGCAACCAGCGAGCCTCGTCCCGGCCAACGTCGATACCCGGTTGACCCGCGTACTTCTGCAATCGACTGAGCGCGGCCGCAGGACGAAAGGTTTGCGGAGAGACTCCGTCTGTTTCTTCGGACTCTATTGGAGTTGCGACAGTCCCTTCGACGTCATCACCGGCTGGTTGATCGACGGTGGCCACTGGCTCCTCAGTCACTGCATTTCCGTTGAGTGCATCATCGATCCAGCGTTCACGGGTGGCACGGAAGCTCTGCCCGTTCACCGAGATCGACAACAGCACACAGAGCGGTCCGTCCGGCGTGAGGAGGAGCAGGCGGACATTGGGATCGTCGCCGGAGACCTCTCCGGGCACGTCCCAGTCACCACTGGATCCACGTCGATAGTTGGTGGCGATGATGTTCACCGGTCTGCGGACCGCCATGAGGCCTTGACCGTTTCGCATCTCTGACTGCTCACCACCCGCGATCGTCTGTAGACGGCACTGTGCCAAGGGGGCAGCCTCGTCGCCGTTGGCGGGCTGCACCACAAGGACGAACAGCATGATGGAGGCCCCCATCAGCGCGTTGAGGCCCTCTCGCTGCGTGAGGCAGCGGGCGATCGGTCGATGGGCACTTCTCATCTTGATCACGGAAGAGATCGCTTAACTGAGCAACTCCGGAATGGGGCTGCCTTCGACGAGTTTCTGTGGACGTCCCGTGTTGGAGGTGTTTTCGGTGTTTGGCGGCACACCGACAGCTGAGCAAAGCGTCGCCAGCAGTTCGTGGACCCCGAGCTTTCCGTCTTCGACCTGACGGCCATCGTCAGATGTCTTGCCATAAGCCTGTCCGCCTGCGATGCCTCCGCCTGCGAGGACTGACGACCAGGCAGCAGGGAAGTGGTCGCGGCCGGCTTGACCATTGATCTTCGGAGTGCGACCGAACTCGCCCATCCAGATGATCGTCGTCGTTTCGAGCAGCCCGCGATCCTCCAGGTCTTCCATGAGTGACGCCCAACCGTTGTCGACTTGTTGCGAGAGACCTGCGACCTGCTCGAAATTGTTGCTGTGCGTATCCCATCCGTTGAGTGACACTTCGACGAACGCAACGCCCTGCTCAATGAGACGGCGTGCCATGAGGCAGCCCTGGCCGAACAGCCCTTTGCCGTATTTCTCGCGCACTTCGTCCGACTCATCCTCCACACGAAAGGCATTCGCCGCTTCGCTCTGCATGAGATTGACTGCACTCTGATAGACGGTCTGATGGGCGACCGGAGAGGTTCCCGGATGGGTGTGCAAGAACCGCTGCTGCATCCGGTTCCATAACTCCAATCGGTGTGACATCTGCTCTTCCGTCACCCCATCCGCGGGTTGAACGGAACTGACCTTCAGAGTGGCGTAGCCATCACCGCCCGTTGGAGCTGCGACGTTCCCCCGGTCAGTCTCACCGACGACGAGCGGACCGAAGCGCGGACCGAGATACCCCGGTCCGTAGGCCTCCTGATTGAAGGAACGATAAGGGGCGATACTGACATACCGAGGCAATGCGAGCGTGTCGTCCCCCAACTCTTTAGCCAGAGCGGAACCGATCGAGGGGTGACGGAGAATCCCTGCAGGAGGATGACCGGTCCGCATCAGATGAGTCCCGCGTGAGTGGTCTCCCTCTTTGGTGCTCAGACCACGGACGATCGCCAGTTTGTCGGCCTGCTGAGCCAGTCGCGGGAAATGCTCGCTGAACCGCAAGCCCGGCACATTAGTCTCAATCTCCTGAAATTCCCCGCCGTTCTCGTGACCGGGCTTCATGTCGAAGGTGTCGGTCTGAGTGGGACCGCCGTTCATCCACAACAGGATGCAGTGACGATGCCGACGCGGGTCATCTGCCAACTCGTTTGCAAGCAACGGAAACCAGCCGCTCATGCTGAGCCCACCGATCCCCAGCCCGGCTGTGCGTAGCCAGTCACGTCGTTTCATGTGTCTGCTCCCATGATTTTAGGGACGAAATCCGATCAATGATTCAGAGTAAACTCAGCCGAATTCAATAGCACCCAAAGCACGTCGCTGAGCCGCTGAGCCTTTCCGCTCTCTTTGGAGAGGACGTAGTCGAGCATCTCCTGACGCTCAGCATCATCCGGCTGACGAGAAAGAGTGGCGAGAAACAGCGTGTTGACCCGCTGCTCATCTGTAAAGAACGGCGCTTCTAACGACTTGAGAATGCCGCTCGACCGCAGGTCGGTCGCACTGTGCATCAGACCGCCGTTCATCAGTGTCAGTGCCTGCGGAATCCCCGCCTGATAGTCAGTCACCTGCCCCGGCGGAGCCCGAAACTGTTCGAGGAACGACTGACGGCTGACATTTGACGACCGCACCAGACTTCCATCGTCAGTCCCCAACGGCTCCAGTCGAGTGGCGACTGAGATCGAGTCGTAAAGTTGTTCGGCGGTGAAAGTCTTGATGTTCATCTGAGCGAAGTGCAACGTCCGTGCAGGGTCGTCGTCGACAGAACGACTCGACAGTTGATACGTCTGACTGTTGACAATCACGTGAAATAAATCCCGCAAATCGAAGCTGGTCGCGACGAAATACCCTGCCAACTCGTCCAGAACTTCCGGACAAACGGGAGGATTGTCGATCCGCATGTCGTCGACCGGGTCGACCAGTCCGCGACCGAACAAATGTGCCCAGACTCGGTTGACGGTTGCTCGTGCGAAGTGTGGGTTGTCAGTGGCGGTGATCCATTCGGCGAGCTGTCGCCGTCGCGAAGGTGCATGATCACTTTTGTCCAGTGAACTCCCCAACAGGAAGTGCGGGGAAATGACGTCCTCGGTATCGGGGAGAGTGACTTCGCCGTGATCAGTGTCTGCCACACGGAGCACGGGCGACACTCGATCCATCTTCCCTTCCGGCTGAGAGATCTGCGCGAAGAACGCAGCCAGTCCCCAGAAGTCAGTCTGCTTCAGACGTTTGTCGAAGAAATGATCATGACACTGCGCACACTCCAGTCGAATCCCGAGGAAGGCTCGCGAGGTTTGGGCAGCGAGTTGTTCCGGCTTGAGGTTCAGAGCGGTGTAAAACAGGATCGGCCCGGATTCACTTACTCGCCCTTCAGCGAGCAACAGCTGTCTCACTAACTCGTCATACGGCATGTTTTCACGGAAGCGATCGGACAGCCACTCCTCGAAACTCGCTGAGCCGCCGTACATGGAGAGATCGACTCCGTCAGGCAACAGCATCTTTCGCCAGACTGCCCCCAGATGCGTAGCGTAATCACGACGGGAGAGCAGCTGCTCCACAAGTTGTTTCCGCCGGTTGACTGATGGATCAGCCATGAATTCACGGCACTCGCTAACCGTAGGAACACGTCCGGTCAGATCCAGAGACACCCGACGGAAGAACTCTTCGTCAGTGCTCATCCCCGCCGGTGCGATACCGTTGCTGTCCCAGCAGACAGACATCAGTTCATCCACCCGTCGACTCATCTCCGCAGAGGATGCAACCACAGGTACTGGCGGACTGATGTCCAGGGACGGCAGCGGGTCAGCGTCAGCCGCAGCGATGGCTGAGTCAACAGGTGGAGTTGCGGGCTCGTCAGGGACAGTTGTGACTGGCGGCTCTTCAGGTGCCTCAACCGGAGCAGGCGACTCCTCGGTGGTCGGCAGCAGAAGATCGGCCTGCGGCATTACCTTAGGATCGATGGATGCCGTACGCATTGAGACATCGGGTGAAACAACATCCCGGACCACGACGTCTCGCGGCACCCCCACATCGTACACTTGTTGCGGTCCCTCTTCGGGGTACGCAAATCGAACCGTTGAGGAAACAGCAGCATGATCGCCGATCAATTGACACTTCAGAGGCAGTTGTGTCTTCGGGTCGAGCGTCACCAGAAGATGCAGCGGCGACGGATCACTCTCACTGCGGCCGAGGATGACATTGAGTTCAATCTGCTGGTTCTCACCGGCACCAACCTTCTGCCAGGACTCACTCAGCACAGTCAGACCTCTCGCATCGTCGATTTCCGTACCGGAAATACCCGCCCTGAGAAAGGCAAGCAGGGATGCTTCGGTCGATCGCGGTTCGTCCTCCCCCAGCCGTTCTCGCAACAGCACGCCCGATCCTGAGCGATATTGTGACTGCAACCCATCCTGCCAGTCATTCCATTGGATCTCATCCCCGGTGCGAAGGACGACCAACTGATTCTTCTGCGAAAACCATCCGTGAGATTCCTGCTGCGCGGCATCCTCCACAGTCGACTCCACCCATGCTTGAGCCTCAAGAGCCCGAAGCATGGATGTCCACGAATAGCTGGGGCGTGACGTCCCGATCAGCGCCGCAATGACCACGACAGCGACAGCTGCAATCGCAGCGATCGACCGGATGGTGCGCCTCCAGTACCGACCAGTCGTAGTGGTTGATGCCTGTTTCCCAACTTCTGTGATTCGACGTTCAGCATGCGACGTTGACAACTCGTCTAACTCGGCTTCGAGTCGCTCTGCCAGAGACGCCACAAACTCCTCACGTGGCGGCTCGCAGTCATACGCTCGTTGAAGCAACCGAGAGAGGTCGTCATCACGTGACGAATCGGAGTGAGGAGGCTGTTGCGTGGACATCACAAACTCTTTTCGAAAGCCTCGGAAGTGTGGGAGGAACCGTTTCTGGCGACATGGGACTCGGAACAAATCCGTTCGTAAAGTCGACGGAATTCCTTTCTTGCCCGATACAGGATTGACTCAATGGCTTTCTCAGTTTTTCCTGTGCGCTCGGCCATGTCGCGAACACTTAAGCCTTCGATGTGCTGCCACTCCAACACATATCGCTGGAGTTCGGGCATCCCCTCGAATGCAGTCAGAATGAGTTGCTGATCCTCTTTGACTTCGAGCCCGGTAGGACTTGGAACCTCACCATCAGGAGATTGCTCCAACGCCACGGCATGAATTCGTTTCTGTTTTCGCTTCTGACGGAAATGATCCACAATCTTGCGACGCAAGATTCCTCGGAGCCAAACATGCAGATCGACCGTGTCCGGATCGAGAGTTGCAAGACCTCGCACGAAGGCCAGGAGCGTTTCCGACACCACGTCTTCCGCAGCAGGATAATCGTCCACAGAGGCAACTGCGTGGCGCCACAGAGACGGGAGGCAACGTGCATAGAGCAAGCTCCACGCTGCCCGATCGCCCCCTTGGGCCTGCCGCAGCAGTTCCGTGTCCGTCAAGTCTCACCTCAATTCCGGAAGAAGGTCGTCGTCAGTTGGACCAACGAGTCTCCGGGGATGTTTATGGAGACATAATCGCAGCCGGAGCGGCGATCACGCACGAATTCCGGTTCCCTCCGACAATTTCGCCGGATTCTCCTCCATCATGTCGCCTCAAGCTGGATTTGTCATCAATCAGAGGATCAGATTGCTTAGCGACGTACCAAACGTGCGGCCTCAGATCACATAGAACCCGTCATCGCAGGTTCGGGTGAACCACGTCCCGAAATGAATCGATACAATGAACACACTACTGTTTCAGTCCGGACTGATGGTACACTGTAAGTGTCGATGATCACCGCCATCATTGAATTCAAGACCGTTTGAGAGTGAAAGTCAGGCTGAAGTTTTCACGCTGACCACGTACGAATTCCAGCCAAAAACATACATTCATGTACGGCCAACTGATCCCTGTGGGAGGAGGACCGCCGTTGCCGCTGTTAGAGCAACGGCTGGTGCTCGGTCGTGCGCCGGATTGCGACCTGCGGATCGCCGGCAAGACCGTCTCCGGTCGACATTGTGAACTCGAGATGATCGACGGCTACTGGTGGGTCAAGGACCTCGGAAGTCACAACGGCACAGGGGTCAACGGCAAGCGCTGCACTCACAAACAAGTCGCCCCCAACGATGTTTTGTGGGTCGCGAAGCAACGTTTTCGAGTCAGCTATATCATTCCGGGGCAAATCGAGGCTGATGAGGATCTGGCTGCGGATTTGCTTGCGGAGGAGGCAGAACCCTCCAAATCCAAGCCGGCACCGTTACGAAAGCCGACACCCCAGAAACCAGCGCAGGCAGGTGTCCAACGTCCCTCCCGTGACATCACTCCCACACCGCGCCCGCAGCACACGCAGGTGCTCGGCCGACTCGTCCCCTGTGGCGGAGGTGATCCGATTCCCCTGCTCCGCGAGGACCTCCTTATCGGACGAAAGAACAGTTGCGATATTCAACTGAGATTTGCCAACGTCTCCTCTCAACACTGTCGGTTGTTTCTGGAGGGGGGATATTGGATTGTGGAGGATCTTAACAGCCGCAATGGCACCAAGGTCGATGGCATGCGAGTCCATCGCAAGGCACTTGCTCCCGCGACGGTCTTCTCCATCGCCAATCATCGTTATTCCATTGAATACACGCCCACAGGACTGGAACCTCTACCGGAGGAAGACCCGTTTGCTCAGAGCCTGCTGGCCAAGGCTGGCTTGGAAAAACAGGTAAACGCAGCACTTCCCCCGGACTGGGCAGACGATGATGAGCGTCCCCTGCGAACCCCCAGGAAGTCGCTGGATGACTGAGCTCAGATCAATTCCCGAAACAATTGGTATACGCCACGGGTAGAAAAAACAAGATAAGCACGCAAAACGTACCGATATTCGATGACCGACCGGTCGGTGGCCGCGAACCTGCCTTTAACAATTCCTGTCAGCAGTTTCGAACACAATCGACCGAAGGTAAACAGGTTAAGGTGAGAAGTGATGCCGAAAATTCTCGTGGTTGACGATGCTCTGGCGGATCGTGCTCTCGTCACCGGGTTGGTGGCCAAGTGGATGAACAGCACCGTCTTCGAGGCGGTCGATGGTCGCGACGCCCTGAGTAAGATTGAGATCCATCAGCCGGATGTCGTTCTGACCGATCTGCACATGCCGGTGATGAACGGCTTCGAACTCGTCACCGCAATCAGGCAGGACTTCCCCTTCATTCCGGTCGTTCTCATGACGGCCCAGGGAAGTGAAGAGATCGCCGCTCAGGCACTCCGTGGCGGTGCAGCGAGTTACGTTCCCAAGCGTCGGCTCGCAGACGATCTGTTCTGCACACTGGATCAGGTGCACAGTACGCTGCTGGGTGAACAGGCTCAGGCCCAGCTCATGCATTTCATGACGCGCACAGAGACGTCTTTCCAACTCCATAATGATCTGACCCTCATTCGCTATGCGGTCGACCAATGTTTGAATCTGCTCCGCTGCGTTCCTCTAGGAGATGAAACTGAGCGACTCCGCGTCGGAATTGCGCTCGAGGAAGCTCTGGAGAACGCCTATTTCCATGGAAACCTGGAAGTCTCATCAGTCATAGGATACGACCTCAGTCAGTATTCAGCTGTAGCGGCCGAACGTCTCCTCCAACTCCCGTATCGCGATCGGCGGATTCATCTCGACGTGTTAATTGATCGCGATCAGGCGCAGTTCACGGTGACCGACGAAGGTCCCGGTTTTGATCTCGATGCCGTCCTGAAGTCGCTCGACCCTGTCTCGGAGGAATCACACCCCGGACGCGGCATCACTCTCATGCGCAGCATCATGGATGAAGTTCGCTACAACTCAGCCGGCAATGAAGTCACGCTGATCAAGCGCGCCCAAGGCGAAGACGAGTGAGTTCGCCAGTTGATAGCGACGTCGCATCATTAACGAATTTCGGATCGTTCCGACAAGAAGCGACTGCGCCCTGACTTGATGTCACTGTGTTTCCGGTGGTCGATCCTGAAACTTTTTTGAGATTCTCGCAAGATCGGGTGTAAGGATTGTCGTGCTCATTCGTATTGATTGGTGACCGAACGGTATTCGCCGGTTGATTAGAGGCACATGGGCATGCCCGTGCGTCTCACGTTGAGGACTTGTGGCTGCTCTGTCCGCCGACGCGGCGAAGGCAGAGTCACGATCGCGATCACCCTGACAAGTCCCAGCCCTGGCCGCGCTGCCTGATCCCCGATCACCGTTCGTCCCCGGACCGGCCGGTCCACCTTGTTTTAGACATGGCTCGTTTCCGACAGGCTCACGAATAACTCATCGATCAAAGCCGCGTCTGGCAGGGAACACCCCATGGGCAGGCGATGTACTCGGCGCCCAGTAGATGTTTCTTCACTCCTTTGATTGCGGAAATCTAATCCGGTGCTGATCTGCTGGGAAACTTACGACGACACAAAACGGTTGCCGCTACCGTCAATGATCGAAACGAATCCCCTCTTCCCTCTCGACCCGAAAGTACATGGGATGCCTCGAAAAGTTGTACCAGTGCTTATGAAGGCTTGTCGTTACCCACATCTTTGCTTCATTGCTTGATGGCCACGCAGGCAGAGGATGAGTTTCTCCATACCTCGCCAGAGGGTGATCCAACCGGCCTCGCCATCGTGTGTGCGACCGAGGAAGCCTCCGAGACCAGCGAGGGTGCGGAAGAATTCGCCGACGGTTGTGATTGTGCCATTGCCACTCAGTCGTTGCAGCAGTCGAACCGCGACGACGCTCAGCAGGCCTGTCATTCGTTGGAGCCGGGTGCTGGTCTTGTATTGCCGATGTTCGATACGACAGCCGGTCTTGAGGCATTTGTGATATTCTTCGATGAGCTGTCGTTTCTCGTACCAGTCGATGATCGTCCAAGCCTGCGAGAAGCTGTTCAACCGTTCGGAAGTTAGCAAGACCCAGTGCAGCGGTTCGATTCCCTTGGGCACGTCGACTTCCCGAACCTCGACGACGGACATGGGGATCTCCTTGATGCCACACTGCTTGAGGAATGGACTTCTGCACTCCGGCCCCGGCATCACCAAAGGAGCGATGCGCACCTCCAATTGAGCGGTACGTGCTGGCTGATTCCAACACGAGCGGACGAGCAATTCATATTGGCCACAGACCGGTTGTTGATCCAACAGGCTGCGAACAGTCCAGCGACCTCCTTCCGAATCCCGAACCTTACGGTGGAGTTGGCGTGTGCGCACGACCCATCCGCAGTTTTGGAGAACCAAGTGACTGAAGACTTCGTAGTTGTCCGCCCCTGCATCGAACACATGTATGAGCCGGGCCGTTTCTGGTGGAGGGCCAATCTGATCGATGACTCGTCCCCAGACCTCGGATTCGCGAGCACGTTTCCTGCGGCGAACAGTCGGTTCACGCGGAGGCGAGCCACGATGGAAGATCTCGGCACCCGCCAAGCCGACAATCTCCTCGGAATCGGCAGCCACCATGAGCTCAGAGTGCAGAAAGAATCCTCGACCACCGCCATCCCCGGTCGGTCCCAGGCCAGAGACTTCTCGGAAGATGCCAAACTCCACCTGCGTCGTATCTCCGATGAGCAACCATGTGCTCTCTGTGCGACATCGAGTCGATTGCCAATGCGGTTCGCAGAGTGCTTCAAACGAGACGTCGTCCTCGTCGAACAAGCGATACGCGGCTTTGCAATCGGCCCACGATTCCGTCTGTCTTGGAGTACTGCCGTCGGGACATGTCGCCGCCTGAGCCGCCAGCTTGACGGCTCGCTTCGTTCGACGAGTGTCTCCCAATTGACATTCGCCGAACGTCTGCTCAGCCCACTGATCCACATCCAACGTCAGACTTGCCACGAGATCAC
>JAGQQG010000271.1 GCA_020426325.1 Planctomycetaceae bacterium
GGCGTAGAGCATTCCTTCCGGCCCGGCTCCAATCGGCGGTCTGAGGATCCGCAGCGGTTCCCCAGTCCCGGCATCCCAGAACCGGATCGTCTTGTCATCAGAAACGGTCAACAGTTCCCGATCCCCCGGCAACCACAGCACGTCTCTAATACGGTCCGTGTGCCCGCCTGCATCCAACACCAACACCGGCGGCTGCAACTCCTGCCCAAACGCAGAATCCAGACCAACCCACAGACAGAGCAGCACTAACCCACATCGCAACATGATTACCCGTTCCCTTAGAAACAAATTTCCGCCCCCCACGTTCCCAAATTCTCCCCCCAATTTCCACCCAAGGCGAGCGGGGGACGTAAGTCCCCTGGCAATTCCAGCGTGGTGTGAAAGCAGCGGACGATATGGAATTTCGCCGTCAAACGATGCTTTATTCGCGCCGAAAGGCATTTGTACGCCGCTCGTTAGAGAACGCTGCAAGACACAGGGGACTGACGTCCCCCGCTCGCCGTTTGGAGTGCTCCGACTCGTCGGAGCTTTGGATTGTAGTGGTCGCTTAATGTGTTGGTTCGTCCATTCGAATCCAAAGCGGTGACAAGTCACTGCACTCCAAAAATACATGGCGAGCGTCAGCAGCGTCAGTTCCCTGTCCCATGCGGAAACAAACTATCAACAAGACAAATCTCTTTTCTTGAAACAACGTTACGGAAGGTTTATACTTGATTTCAGTTTAGAAGGAGTCGGGCAGTGCCAGTTCTCATCATGCTTGGGCCCCCGCAAAAAGGGGCGCGTTTCCTTCT
>JAGQQG010000272.1:0-282 GCA_020426325.1 Planctomycetaceae bacterium
TCGCACCAATTTCGGTCCGCGAGAAAGCAATGACAGATTTAATTACACTCGGCCACGAGCGGTCCGGCAAGCTCGTTCAAAAAGAACAGCTTCCCAGGCAGGGTGGGCATATAACTGGATGGAATCCACGGCGTCGGACCATGCCGCAGCGTCATCCACAAGCTGAGCCCCTGCCACATCATCCCCCGACCTAAAGCGCCATCCGCCCCTCCAATGATGTGATCGGCTCGCAGAAACAGTCCGGGGCCGATCGTGTTTGCGTAGGCCGGAACCAGAGTCGTA
>JAGQQG010000272.1:296-774 GCA_020426325.1 Planctomycetaceae bacterium
GTGATCGCATTCTGCTCGATCGTTAACGGATGCAGCTTCGCTCCGATTCGATGCGTCTGCTGCTTCCACACCTCTTCACTCTCGTATTCCCCAGCGAATTGCGGTTCCCAAAATGCAATGTGACACACACGGCCGATCCCGAAGACGACGGCGAGCTTTCCGGCGCCTTGTTGGATTGCGGCGATCTTTTCGCCAAATTTCGGAAGCACGTCACTGGTCGCGAAGTGACGCTGGGCAACAGGGACAGTCAGTTTGCCGAGGGGGCCGTAGAACGCTTGCTGCATGGCGTTCTGAAACGCCCCGGGATCACTGCTTTCCAAAGTGTTTCCCTGGGCATCGCTCCATTCGTCCATGTTGAATCCGTGGACATGGTCACAGGGAACGTTCCATTCCTTTAGAAAGAACACGGCCCAGCGATACATTCCCATTGGCCCCACGGGCAGGATCATCGCGAGCTGTTCCCCGGCGTCTCGACTCC
>JAGQQG010000273.1 GCA_020426325.1 Planctomycetaceae bacterium
ATCACCTGGCCTAAGCCTTGCTGCTCGGCCATCTTCTGGAACATATCCGAGAAGGTGGCCTGATCGATGATCGGCAACGGAATGGCGAACCCCATCCGATAGACCGCGAGCAGGATCAAGGTGAGCAGAATCTTCTGCCGCAATTCGGGAATCGCAAAAATCGTTCGCAGACGAGACAACATGAACACGTCCTTATCGTGTACCAAACGGAAGGGGCTTCGCCCGACGGACGATTTCCTTCACCGGAACCCGCGAAGAATAGAGAAAGTCAGCGAACGAACCAACCGAGAATGCCACCTGGAAGCTCCGATTTTCGTCGGATGGCTTGTTAGTGAAGCCCGATTCGGCCCGTTCAAAAAAAATGGCGGTCGCACGCGACCGCCGAGATTCCACATAAGTATGGCCGAGCTTAGCCCAACTTTTCGGTGCTGCCTCCTGCGGCCCGAATCTTCTCTTCGGCACCACGGGAGAATCGATGGGCCTGAACGGTCAGCTTCTTGGTGAGATCGCCATCCCCCAGAATCTTGACGAGATCGAACCGGCCTTTGGCCAGACCTTTGGCCGTGAGTGTTTCGAGATTGACAGTATCGCCGCTCTCAAACCGCTCATCCAGCAGCCCAACATTGATCCCCAGGACCACGTCGGCGAAGGCCTTGTTGTTGAATCCCCGCTTGGCTACGACGCGGAACAGTGGCATCTGACCACCGGCGAATCCAAGGCGAGACGAATGTCCGCGACGGCTGCCGGCCCCTTTGTGGCCGCGTCCGCAA
>JAGQQG010000274.1 GCA_020426325.1 Planctomycetaceae bacterium
CCGTGTCGGAACCCGGTCGAGACCTCGTCGAAGATCAGGACGACGTCGTGTTCGTCCGCCAGTTTGCGGACCGCCTGCAGATATCCCTCCGGGGGATGCTCGGTGCGGCAGGGTTCCATGATGATCGCGGCGACGGTCCCCTTGTACCGGTCGAGAAGTTCTCCCAGCGCGTTGACGTCACCATAGGGGAAGGGGACGGACGTTTCGCTCAAAGCCTGCGGAACTCCGATCGGTTCGATGCCGGAGAAGAGGTGTTGGTTCAAGGCACCGGCCGCATCGAGATTTGCTGCGAGGTACCAGTCGTGCCAGCCGTGATAGCCGCAGAAGAGAATGCGATCGCGACCGGTCGCTCCGCGAGCGATGCGGACGGCGATGCTACAGGCTTCGCCACCGCACTTGGCATAGCGGACCATCTCCGCGCACGGTATCAGATTGACCAGTTCCTCGGCCAGTTCGACTTCAAGTTCGTGATTGATCGCGAAGCAATTCCCACGCGAGATCTGTTCGATGACGGCGTTGTCAACCACTTCGTCGGCGTAACCGAGGATGATGGCGGCGATCCCGCTCACCCAGTCAATGTATTCATGACCGTCGATATCCCAGAATCTGGCCCCCTTGGCCCGGGCCGCATAGATCGGGGAGACGCCGTAGGCGACGCGCGTCGGGCGGCGACTGATCAGTTGCGTCCCTCCGGGGATCAATTCCAATGCCCGTTGATAGAGTTCCATCGAACGGGGGACGCGGCTCGTCGGGATCAGCGTGGACATA
>JAGQQG010000275.1 GCA_020426325.1 Planctomycetaceae bacterium
ATGGCGTTCTGCTCGATCGTCAGCGGATGCAGCTTCGCGCCGATCCGATGCGTCTCCTTCTTCCATTCCGCCTCGCTGGAGTATTCTCCGGCAAATTGCGGTTCCCAGAAGGCAATGTGACAGACCCGTCCGATCCCGAAGATCACCACCAGCTTCGCACCGGAGGCCTTCAGTTCGCCGATCTTCTCACCATAACTCGGCAGCAGTTTCTTCGTCGCGAAATTCCGTTGCTTCGTCGGAACCGTCAGTTTCCCCAGCGGGCCGTAAAAGGCCTGCTGCATCGCATATTGAAACGCTCCGGGATTCGAGGAGGGCAACGTATTCCCCTGGGCATCGCTCCACTCGTCCATATTGAATCCGTGGACGTGATCGCACGGACAATTCCATTCCGTCAGAAAATAGCACGCCCACCGGTACATTCCCATCGGGCCGACCGGCAGAATCATCGCCAGCTTCTCCCCCGCCTGACGGGCATTCAGGATCGTCAACGCGATCTCGTGTCCCAGCATCATGTCGAAATCGGCCACCGTCTCGCACGGAATCGGCTCGAATTTCTTGTGCCACCATTTCTGACGCTTGCCGATCGTCCCCGGATCATCATCCACACAGGCATCGATCTTCTTCAGATCCCAGCCTGCGGGGAAAAAACCTTCGAGCAGCGACCCGGATAATGTCGTCATCAGATCCATGAAGTACTTCTCCCTGAATGTCCTGTTTTCTTGACTTTGAATATCTCTCGAAGAACTC
>JAGQQG010000276.1 GCA_020426325.1 Planctomycetaceae bacterium
TGGGTCTCGACGGAATGCAACCCCAAATCCCGCGGTTGGACCACATCCGTTTTCGAGAGCACCACCGCGCGTTCAATCGCGTTTTTCAACTCCCGCACGTTGCCCGGCCAGTCGTGGCGATTCAAGAGTTGGCGGGCGTCCTCGCCAAGCCGGAGTCCGCTCCGCCCGATTTGTTTTCTGTAATAATCCAAAAAATGATTCGCCAAAAGAAAGACATCCTCGCCACGTTCGCGGAGCGTGGGGATGGTGAGCTCAATCACTCGCAATCGGAAGAACAAATCCTCTCGGAAACGACCTTCGCGAATCAACTTGGGAATATCCGCATGAGTCGCTGCCACCACGCGGACATCCACTTGAATCGGCTCCGCCCCTCCCACGCGTTCAAAGGGTTGATGTTCCAACACACGCAATAATCGGGCTTGGCAAGCCGCACTCAATTCCCCGACTTCATCCAGGAACAACGTCCCGTGGTTGGCTCGTTCGAATTGCCCGATGCGACGGTGGTCGGCCCCGGTGAAGGCTCCTTTTTCATGGCCGAATAACTCACTTTCCAACAGCGATTCACTGAACGCTCCGCAGTTGACTGCGACATACGGGCCGGAGTGTCGGTTGCTGGTATCGTGAATCATGCGGGCAATCAATTCCTTGCCCGTCCCACTTTCGCCACTCACGAGAACCGTGCTTTCCGCCGGCCCAACACGGGAAATGGTATCAATCAGTTCGCGAATGGGCGGACTGTTGCC
>JAGQQG010000277.1 GCA_020426325.1 Planctomycetaceae bacterium
GGATGCCTTGAAAGGTTGAACAAGTTCGCTTCTTGCGAATCTCTGGTCACGCTGAAATTCCGTCAGCAACAACTCACGAGTGAAGAGTTATTCTGGGTCTCTCATCAGCACACACTCAAGTCGCTCTCCATTACGGATTCTCCGATAGATGATCAGCTTTTGGCATCTCTTTCATGCCGCAAGAGTATACGACGATTAGACTTCTTCAGGACTCATATCGAAATGACGAGCGAGTGCCTGAATGAAATCTCTTTCCCCGCCTGTCGTTCACTCGGCGGGTGTCCGGGGCTGGACCAACGGGAAGCCCCGGTGACGGGTTGAAAGACAATCGATAAACACCGTGATCAAACGCCACCCACCGGGCTTCCCAAAGGCAATGCATATTCACCGTGCCCGACTTCTGACAGTGACGAAAACAAGGGGTGCATCATGAAGGGTAAGGTTGTGGAATTTGGGCAAGGAATCTGGGGGCCGGTGTTTGAGGATCCCTATTCTCTTGCAGGAATCTTTCTTTTGGAAGATGTCGGACGAACCGTTGAAACCTGTAATTTTTACACACACCCTTGCTGTTGCAGGGCCGCGGCCAAAGGGCACATTGATATCATGTCTACGCTTTTGGCTTCGGGTGCCACCCTGACAGTACGATGCGGGGGTCAAACGGGGTTGTTACAGACAAACACCGACGCACGACACTGCAACACAGACGCAGACGCAGACGCAGCAGCACACGCACACACACA
>JAGQQG010000279.1 GCA_020426325.1 Planctomycetaceae bacterium
GTGGAGATCGTGGGTTCAAATCCCATCGAGGACGCTTATCGACAAGTTGACGCGGTACGCAATCTGGCAAAGCGGCGCGACCAACGACGCCTTCCTGACGTCAGGCATCGTCGGTGCCCGAAACCTTCGTGTTTTGTGGGTTCGACTCCCACCCGCGTCACTGCATTGGGTCGTGTTCCCCACGGCGGCCTGTAAAGCCGTTGTCCGAAAACAAGTGGGGTGGCGACGAGAGGTTCAATTCCTTCACGACCCATTCCACACGGCCCGTTCTTCTAGCGGTTCAGGATGCTGGCCCCTCAAGCCGGCGACGCGGGTTCAAATCCCGCACGGGTCACTTTTCAACAACAAGGCCAAGTGGTGCAACTGGTAGACACGCGACGCTCAGAACGTCGTGCCCATTACGGGCTTGGGAGTTCGAATCTCCCCTTGGTCACTGCAGGTGGGGCAGGTGCCCGACTGGCTTTCATAAGGCCGGAATGCCCGGATCGATACCGGGACCTGCAACTTGATTGATGATTGACGCCGGTGGGCCAGCGCCCAGCGGAGCCTCATACGCTCCGACCGCCAGGTGCGACACCTGGACCGGCCATTTTGAATGACCGAGTACGCAAACTCCGGCAAAGCGACCAGGTCGAGAGCCTGGTGATTCTGTGGGTTCGACTCCCACCTCGGTCACTGACAACACGATCCCGTGGTCCAACGGCGACGACACCTGCG
>JAGQQG010000027.1 GCA_020426325.1 Planctomycetaceae bacterium
GACCGGGCCAATCCTCTCACAGCCCGTGTGGTCGTCAACCGTTTCTGGGAGCACCTGTTCGGCATCGGCATCGTCGAAACGAGCGAGGACTTCGGCTCGCAAGGGGAGCCGCCGTCGCATCAGGAGTTGCTTGACCATCTGGCCGTTGAACTCATGAAGCACGACTGGGACACCAAGTGGCTGCTGCGCGAGATTGTCACAAGCGCGACGTATCGCCAGTCGTCTCGCACGTCGCCCGAGTTAGCAGAGCGTGATCCCCGCAATCGTCTGCTGGCTCGCGGCCCCCGCTTTCGGCTGCCGGCTGAGATTATCCGCGATCAGGCTCTCGCTGTGAGCGGCCAGCTCTCCGACAAGATGCTCGGTCCGTCGGTCCAGCCTTATCAACCCAAGCTCGGCCTGCGGGCAGCCTTTGGCGGATCGACCGACTGGGACACGAGTCCCGGCGAGGATGCGTACCGTCGCGGCCTGTACACCAAGTGGCGACGCACGGCTCCCTATCCCTCGATGGTGACCTTCGACGCCCCCAGCCGCGAATTCTGCACAATTCGCCGCACGCGAACAAACACTCCCCTGCAAGCCCTCGTGACGCTCAACGACCCGGTCTTCATCCAGGCTGCCCAGGCACTCGCCCGCCGCGTGCTCCACGAGATTGATGCCGACGAATCGGCCCGTATCGAATGGCTGTTCCGCACCATCCTCACTCGCCCCCCATCGAACGAAGAATTCAACCGACTCCAACGAACCCTGACCGCAGCGAAATTACATTTTGAAGCAGACCCCGAAGCCGCTGGGCCCATGGCCACCGACCCCATCGGACCTGTGCCCGATTGCACCGATACTGTCAACCTCGCCGCATGGACTGTGCTCGCCAACGTGATCTTGAATCTTGATGAGACGTTGGCACGACCATAGGTGGCAACACAGCCGGACGTAACGCTGAGTTGAGGAGATCAAATGGGAGTAACCCTTGACCTACGCCTGATCGACCATGTGCGAGTGACGTCGAAAGATGCGCCTGCTGTCAATCGAGCCGTTCTAGAGAATGACGCCCGGATCCTGTTGGACTACATCGTAGCGATCCCTTTCACTCCGGATCCGGATACCATCGCATATCGTCAAGAACGGCTCAAGAAGTTGCAGGACCTGCATGCCCCGGCAGTCATTATCGAAAATGAAGTCACACTACTGAAAAATGCGAAGGGTGAAGGGTACACATCAGATATCCTTCGCTCCAAAACGCTGGATGAACTTCGAGTGATCCTCGGACAATGGGGTAGATTCCAAGACACTTACAGACTTGAAACATGGTATGGCCTCGATTGGTTTCTCCAGCCTGCTGAGGGACCCGATGACCTGCTGACGATTCCGATACGCCCTAAGGCCGGAGATCCAATGCAGACCCTTCTGGATCAAGCTCTCAAGGGGAGCGAACTCTCACCAGTTGACTGTGAAGGCATGCCCCTCATTCGTACATGTGGTTCAAAGGACGAAGATTGCTTCGGATACAATCCTCCTGAAAAAGTTGCTGTGATCCACGACAGACTCTCGGCAGTTGACGTTCAGAAATGGGACGATCTCGTTCCACAGCGAATTGAACTCCATCAACGGAACTGGAGATATTCCAGTGAGCAGCTTAACAAGCATGTCGAACACGAGTTGGCGTATGCCCGAGAAGGGTTTGAGGTTCTTCTGAAGGCCTATGGTGATGCCCGTGATCGAGAGTTTGGGGTCGCTTGTGAGTACAATTTGTGAGCTTAGGACATGCCCACACCACAAAACCATGATGTCAACGGGTGTCAGCATTCACGTGGTAACTCCTTGACCAACCGCATCAACCGCACCGACGAGTCAATCAACTGATTTGTAGTCAACTTATCCGATCTTGATGACCGCTGATTTCACAGATGACACGGATGTGCGCTGACGTATCGGTTGATATCCGTGAAATCCGTATGATCGGTGGTCTATAATCAGTCAAGAGAACGCTGTTCAGGTTCTAGGCACTCATGAACAATTTCAGTCAACATCCAACAGCCAACTTCACAAGACGGCACTTCTTTGATGAGTGTCAGATGGGTCTGGGGAGTCTCGCGCTTGCGTCGCTGATGGCCAGGGATGCGGGGGCGGAGATTGCGATTGATCAGCGACAGCCATTGCTCCCTCGGCAGCCGCACTTTGCTGCGAAGGCGAAGAATGTCATCTTCCTGCACATGGCCGGGTCGCCGCCGCATCTGGATCTGTTCGACTACAAACCGGAGTTGGCCAGGCGAACGGGCGAACCCTGTCCGGATGAGTTCTACGAGGGGAAAGAGTTTGCGTTCACGTCCGAGCGGCCAACGCTGCTGGGCACGCCTCATCAGTTCACCCAGCACGGACAGAGCGGTGCCTGGTTCTCGGACGCAGTCCCAAAACTGGCGGAGGTGGCCGATGAACTCTGCTTCATCCGGTCGATGTACACCGAGCAGTTCAATCATGCTCCGGCTCAGTTGTTGTTGTATACCGGCTCGCCAAGACTCGGCCGACCGTCGATGGGGTCATGGGTGACCTACGGCATCGGCAGCGAGAATGCGGACCTGCCGGGGTTTGTGGTGTTGCTCTCCGGTGGTCTGAACCCAAGTGCAGGACAGTCGGCCTGGGGCAGTGGCTTCCTGCCGTCGGTCTTTCAGGGGGTGCAGTGCCGCTCCAAGGGAGACCCGGTCCTGTTCGCTTCCGATCCCAAGGGGATGAGCCGCGAACTGCGGCGAGAAAGCCTCGATGCCATCAATGCACTCAACGAGATTCAGGCAGCCGATCAGGGGAACGAAGAGACCGTCACCCGCATCGCGCAGTACGAATTGGCGTTCCGCATGCAGATGAGCGTGCCGAAGGTCATGGACATCTCACAGGAAACGAAGAGCACACTCGACCGTTACGGAGCCCAGGTGGGCGAAGCGAGCTTCGGGAACAACTGCCTGCTGGCCCGGCGACTGGTCGAGAGCGGCGTCCGGTATGTCCAACTCTTCGACTGGGGCTGGGACTTCCACGGCACCGGTCCCAAAGAGGATATTCGCGATGGCCTGACAAACCGCTGCAAGCCGATGGACCAGGCAGTTTCCGCCCTCATCGCAGACCTGCGACAACGCGGACTGCTTGACGAGACACTTGTCATCTGGAGCGGCGAGTTCGGCCGCACGCCGTTCCGCGAGGGACGGACCGCCAAGGGAGACATCCTCGGCCGCGATCACTTCCCCGATTGCTACACGATGTTCATGGCGGGTGGCGGCGTGAAGCCGGGGTATCTGTATGGAGCGACTGACGAACTGGGATTCTCAATTGCAGAGAATCCCGTCCATGTTCACGACCTGCAAGCGACGATCCTGCATTTGCTGGGCTTCGACCACGAAAAGCTGACCCACTTCTACCAGGGCCGCAACTTCCGACTGACCGATGTGCACGGAAGCGTCTTGCGCGATGTGCTGGCTTGAATTGGCAAGCGGGGGGCAACCCCCTGTTTCATTTAATGAAAGCAACAACGAGTCGCACAAACTCGGATCGGCCGGTGAGCGTTTCCGACGCCCTCCCCGACGGGGGACTGATGTCCCCCGCTCGCCGGTGACTCAAACAGACTTCTCACGTTTGATGGCGTTGTAGATCTCCTCGCGGTGCACGGGCACATCTGCGGGGGCTTGAATGCCGAGGCGGATCTTGTCGCCTCGAATTTCCACGACCGTGATGACAATGTCATCACCGATCATGATACTTTCTTCGCGTTGTCGAGAGAGAACGAGCATGGGTCAACTCCTTTTGTGAGAATCACACGAGCGCGTGGAGTCGCGTGACTTCAATCCGTTGAGGGGGAAAAAGAGAACCGGACTCCGTCGTCTTGACGGAGTCTCCGGGTCATCTTGACAGGCGATTCAGAGCAATGTCGGCGTCGTGCCGCGCGGCTGTTCAATCGGCTGTCATCTTTTGGCGGCTGTCTTGTCCGCCGTCAAACTTTCTATCGACCACCCAGATTATCGATCGTGACTCTCTTGGATTGCGATTCGGTCACGTTGGAGAAACTGTCAGTGAGTTGTGCGCCTGTAACGATTGTGATGATGACGGATGCGATAGCGAGGCACAGTCTTCATCGGCCAGCGATCACCGCTTTCGAGCGACTACGGTGACGGTGGCACCTTGTCGAATCAAAGCTGTGAACACACTCATCACGACCGCAATTGGCATCCCGAACAGAAATGCCATGCGAAACAGCCAACGCTGTGGCCGGGAGAAAGGTTTCTCGACCGAACCGGAGCGATGCAGCAAGACATAGAGGCCATTGCGAGGGAGCGACGGGACTCGGTTGAGCACGCTTTGCACCCAGCCGAACGGATTCTGTCGGAGTGAAAAGTGATGCTCGGAGGTGCACTTGAAGCCTTGATTCTCCATCAGCCGGCGCAAGGCGGTGACCGGAAAGTGATAGAGATGACGTGGCGGGTCAAGGTGAAACCATCCGGCTCCGGTCACCCGTGACTGCAGACTGGAGAAGTTGGGGACAGCGATCACACATTTGCCACCCGGCTTGAGCAATCGATGGATCTCCTTGATGGTTTCTTGCGGATCAGGCAGATGTTCAAAGACGTGCCAGAGGACAATCTGATCGAACGATGCCTCCGGCAGATGGGCATCTGCCAGGCGAGGAGTGATGTGCAGTGTGGCTCTGGGATCGACTCCCAATGTTGCGGCCTCGCTGACTTCTGTCCCGTGAACCTCAAAACCACGATCAGCAAACGCGCGGAGCATGACGCCGCGCCCGCAGCCCACATCAAGCACACGTGCCCCTGCCGGCAAGCCCCGTGAGAGAAATCTGGCCTGCCTCGCAGCGACCACTCTCACGAGCGTCTCGACGAGTCCTTCAAACTTTCGCCCCGTGCTGCCGTAGTAGGAGTCTGGATAAAACCCTCGGATCTCGTCAGGAGACGGCACGGGAGCAAAGCTCCCCAGACCACACTCCTCGCAGACAACGATGCGCGGCTCAATCCCTTCAATGGCATAAAGCGGGATCGCGGTCGTGCGGGTGCAGACCGGACAGGCGTCCACTGCCTCGGGTGATGCTCCCTCGACGCTCGTCACCCGAATGCTGTACAGCGAAGTTGGCTTGGTCATACAGGAAACGGTAACGAATTAGAGAAAGAAAGCAGTGGCACACCGATGAGGAGATGTGATGAGAGTGACAGTTGTAACCTACTGTGCACCGGCGACAAAGGCGATCACGTCTGCGAGATCCTGTGGAGTGAGGTCTTTCTCAAGCCCTTCCGGCATGAATGACTTTCCGGTGTTCTGCATCTCTTCGATATCAATCCGGAGCAGAACGTGCTCCTTCCCACTCGGTTCGACCAGAGTGAGACTGCTCGCTGTCTCGGACTTCAGCAGACCGTTGACGACACGTCCGTCGCTCGTCACGACCGTAAACCCACGAAACTTATGCTCGACTGCCTGATTGGGGTCCAAAATGGCCGTCAGCAGAGCATCTGCAGACTTGTTCTTAAGATTCGCCAGTTGAGGACCGAGGTCGTTGCCGATCCCCGCGTGCTTGTGACAGTTGCTGCACACCTTCTTGAAGATCAGGGCTCCTCGCTCGACGTTCCCCTCATGGGCGGGCACCTCCTGAAAAGCCGTAATGACCTCTGACCGACGTGAGGATTCCGTGGAGGCGAACAGTTGCTGAGCGGACACAAGATTCTCTTGATGTGCAAACGATTGCAGTCGGTTTCGTGTCGCTGCATCGAGTTCTCCGACAGCGACGATTCCACGTTCCAACGTATCCAAAAACTGGCCGGTCCATTCGCTGCGAGACAACAGCGTACTGACAACTTCACTCCTTACTGCGGGTGTCTGCGCAGCCCAGTCAGCGAGCAACGTGTTCCCGAGACCTTCTGACTGACACGCAGCCAAAGCATTGACGGCTGCAATTTGCAGTTCGACGGCAACTCGAGGTGAAATGAGGCTCGCAAGAAACTCAATGTCAGCATCCCGGGAATCGGATGCCTGTCCAAGCAGACCAACTGCCGTCACACGCTGATTCACAGGAGCCTGTTCGTCCCCGGCGATCTGACGCGCGGCGTTGAAGAGAGGCCTGGCCATCACTTCTGTCGTTCGTCCGTCATCCCCCAGGAATTTCGCTCCGTCTGTCCATGTCTCGCCTCGTCGACGGACAGCTTCCATGCAGCTGTTAAGGGCCAAGAGCTGCCAGGCTTTGATGTCCCCCTCTGATTGTTTGTCGGTGATCATCTTCAGCACACGATACACTCCACCAGTAACATCGTCCCCCAGCGAAGTCACGACGAGTTCCTGCAGCAGATCCGAGTGATTCGCAAGTTCCCCTTCACTGGCCAGCAAATGCGTCAACAGTGCATCGGCATGCGGAACCGCGGATGACAGTACGGCTGCCCGCATCCACGGATCGTCGTCATCGCGCAGAGCCAAGTCGAGCAAGACCTCTGCTGCAAGAGCCTCACGACTCTCTCCGAGCGACAACGCCAGCTGATATCTCACCTGCAGATCATGATGTTGGCTGAGAGCACACAAGGCTGAAAGAATCTCCGGGTTTTCGATCTGAGATTCGCTGAACCGAATCGCGACTCGCACGACTTGTGGATCATCGTCAGCCAACAGTGGCACGAGCGTTTCTGGTACGAGTCGATCCAGACCAGCCAGCGTCGACATGGCCTGGACGCGGATGTTCGGCTGTGTATGATGCGTGGCCGTCTCAACTAGCGAGGCTGCCACTGATGCATCACCCCGTTCGATCAACAATCGCTGGGCCGTATCTCGTCGCCAGCCGTTCCCACTTTGAAGTTCATCAACCAGCTCAGCACTTGACTTCCCAGCCAGATTCGGTGTGGGGGAAAATTGCTGATCGTCAGGACGAATGCGGTACAGGCGTCCCCTGTCATTCCCTGCGTACAGATCGAGCCTGGCCTGCCAGGACTCAGGAATCCAGCGGGGATGTTCGATCGTTTCCCGGTACATGTCACACACCCACAGGGAGGCATCCGGGCCGCTGCGAACGAAGACCGGACGGAACCAGTTGTCTCGCGAGCTGAGGAACTCGGAGTGTTCCTCACTGACAAGGCGATGACTGCGAAACGTCACGCCGTCCGGGTCGAGGATCACACGGCTGACAAGGTTGTGCACCGGTTCACAAATGAGCGCCGCCTCAACGAAGTCTTCACCCAAAGCAGCATTCCGCACAATCAAAGGAGCACAGGCCGAGGTGAACCGGTTGAGGGTATGCAGGTCATTAAAACGATCGACCGTCCGGCTCGTGGGATACACGGGGGGAATGCGGGCCGGCTCCGTCACAAACACGCGCGGCTCCGGAGACGGCACGAACGGATTTCGCTGGAGGTAGGGATCTTCGATAGCGTAGTGAAACAACGGCTCAGAGTTCGTGTTGCCAAACCAGTTCCCCCAATCGTCTCGACACCGTCCGTATTGGCTTTGACCGCTGAGTGGTTCGATAAGCCCTTTGTCAGGATGGATGCGAACGTCACGACCGGTGACATCGGTCACCTTCCCCGTGACGTGTGAGGTGACCTCGCCGTTGTAGGCACCACCCGACAGATACAGCCAACCGTCGAGGCCGTAAGCGACGCCACTGATGCGGTGCTGCGGATTCCCCTCATAGAAACCGGAGAACAACAGGCGACGTTCGTCAGCCACTCCGTCGCCGTCCGTATCACGTGCGAACACGATTTCCGGAGCCGCCACGACGACCACGCCGCCACGCCAGGGAAAGATTCCCGAGGGGAACTTCAGTTCGGTGAGAAACAATGTGGCTTCGTCATATCGCCCGTCGCCATTGGCATCCTTCAACAGTTTGACTCGCCCTCCGGGAGGTGAGTTTTCGGGATGAGCATCGTTGTCCGCGACAGTCCCTGCTGCACCCGGCTCTCCGCGGGGGTAATCACCCATCTCGACGACCCAGAGGTTTCCGTCTGCTCCCAATGCAAAGTTGACTGGATCCCGAATCAAAGGCTCAGCAGCAATCAGGTCGACAGTGTATCCATTGGGTACCGTGATCAGACTCAGGCTCGTCTCAGGAGACACCGGGCCGATAGCAGCCTGATTCTCGTACAGTTCGTGCAACCTCTTGAGAATGAGATCCTCGGTACCACTCAACCAGCGGCCCGGCAGGTTGTAATAGATCATCGAGTAGTCGACCTCGTAGCCTCCCTCGGTCTGCATACGTTCTGGGGCGACATAGCCGAAAACATCGTTCGCATAGGCAGTGACCCATACGGGCGGCTTTCCATCCTCCCCCAGTTCTTTCTTGATGCGAAACGCATAGTCCACACAGACTTCGCCGCTGAGGAAGACCATGCTGAACTGGTCGCCGAAGCGGAAAGACTGGAGAGGCATTGGATAGGTCTCGGGGAGCCGTCCCATTCGTTTCAACACGTCGAGCATATTCTCTGCGTGCTGTCGGACCTGGGGGGAGTTATCCTTGAGATTGGCCTTGAGTTCATCGACAGTCGGTCGGTCGCTGGGGAGACCGGCGAAGCCGAACGCGGCCTGCGGGCCGGCCGTGATCTCGGTCATCTCTCCGGATGTGGCCTGCTGCACCTCGTCCGCAATCTGTCTGCCCTGAGCCTTCGCGATCTGCATGTCCCGATCGCGGTCACGCTCCGGATTGGCATCAGCCCCGCAACCGATCGTGCACAACGCAGTCACGTGCGGGAACTGCTCTTCGATGTACTTTGTTGCATACCCGGCCCAGTCACCGTTGATGCGGTTGTAGTTGCTGTCGAACGTCGTGCAGTGGCACGCGTAGTTGAACAACACTCCCCGAATCTGCTTGCCGGTCTCATCGGTGATCTTAAGAATCGGCAACGAGTGATCGACCGGTCCGTCGGGGGTGATGCCGAAACCGGTCCAGACGCCGTCATTGAGTACCCTGCGATTGACGGCAAACGTCGCTTCGCCCTGGCCGAAGAACAGCCGGCTCGGTTGCATGTTCTCAATCGCCGCCTCGACGGCTGCGACCGCCTGATCCGACAGATGCTGAGCGTACTGCTCCAGTTCACGCCGCTCGTCATCCGATAGCGGCTTGGCGAATAGATTGGTCAAAGCCCCGACGATCTGTGGAGCCGTATGCGAATGCGTGCAGCAGAGCACGAACTGCGCGCGAGGGATTTCGTGCTGCTGGGCGATCCGCTGATGGATTTCCTTCGTGAGTGTCCCCGGCACACCGATCGTGTCGACGGAAACGATCACGTGCAGCGGACCTTCGTCGCCCGATCTGAGCGCCATCGCTCGGACTGATAACGGCTCATCGATCCCTTCGGAGGGTTCGGTCCGGTTGCCATATCCGGACAGCCGCAACGGCTGAGTGGGCGTGATGTCCGACTTTCCAAACCCGATCCGATATGGTGTCTCCGCATTTACAGGACAGGGACATCCCACAGCGACAGCCAGGTTCAGAAGCAGGAAGGCACGGCACAACATCAGACTCTCCATGAAGGCGCTCGCATTCAACAGAACGAACCTATTGTGGAGAAGGTGCCTCCAGATTCATAGCTTGCAGATCACAGCTGACTCTCTTGACGATCGTCCGCTCATTTTCGACGCTGAGTGTGAGACAATTCGATCGATGGCCTGTTTTGGGAGTTCGCCGCAGATGTTGTGGTATCAACGTCAACTCACGCTTCCCGCCATGTCGCGCGGGTTTCACCTGGTGACGCGTCAGGTCATTGAAGGCTTGCCGGAGATTAGGCAGGTGGATGTCGGACTACTGCATGTGTTCATCATGCATACGTCTGCTTCGCTGACGATCAACGAAAATGCTGACCCCGACGTGCCGGTCGACATGGAGATGGCGTTCAATCAGATCGCCCCGGAGTCGCTGCCCTATGTGCACACCATGGAAGGACCGGATGACATGCCGGCTCATGTCAAAGCGACACTCGCCGGAAGTTCAGTGACGATTCCCGTCAGCGGCGGACGATTGGCCCTGGGCACCTGGCAGGGCATCTACCTCTGCGAACACCGCAACCGCGCGAGTGGCCGCAAGCTCATGCTGACGTTGCAGGGACGCGGACAGGAACGATGAGTGACGTTGTGTTTACCGCTACAGCTTGAGGAAGAGTTTTTGCTTCTCAAGGTGACGGATGATGATCCAGTTGATCAAGAAGAACAACAGTACGCTGACCGTCATGTACCAGCCGGGCACATCCTTGGGGACAAACGGCTTGATCGCTCCGCCGACCATGGAGTGCAGAATGTACGCGGCGAGGGCATTGACACCGAACGATCGGAAGATGCCCAGCGACCAGCCTAAGATGTCGCAGGCCACGTAGAACAGCACATAGACAAAGAGCGAAAACCCACCGGAAAAGACGAGGTACGCGGGCGTTCCGCCTCGCTGGCTCATCATCCAGTAGTTCCATTTGCGATACCAGTGGGCGTTGTTCTCGGGCCGCTGATTAGGATCGAGCAACCATCCCATAAAACCACCCCGATTGGGTGGCGTGTCTTCGTTGACCACCGGCGGGTCGCAACTATGCGGCGGTGGAACGAACGGCGGCTCGGCCAATTTATCTGAGAGTTTTTCCCTGTCCAGGTATGCCTGTAGTTCGGCCTTGGAGGGAATGACCGGATTGGCAGCCAGCTTCTGATCCTCTGGCCCAGCAGTGTACTTTCGGTCCTTCTTCGCGACGTCTTTCTGTGCTTCGTCTTCCCGCTGCTTTCTCGCAGTCCGTTCCTCCAACTGCGCTTCAATCACACTAGTGGGAACATCATAGATTCGTGTGCCGCAGGAGATGAGCCATCCCAGACCCATAATGATGAACGACCAGCCGAGCATCTTCCAGAGGTTTGGTCGCCCCTCTGCCCCGGCGACAGCATCGCAGGCGAGCGTGCCCAGGATGGCGGGAATCGTCCAGGTCAAAAAGCCGAGTGGACCGCCGTCGATCCCATTCCCGGTTCCTTCAAAGGGGCCGCTGCCATTCGTCCATTCAAAGTTGAACCAGTAGGACAACCAGAAGTGCAGAAGGGCAGAGAACACCATCCAGCCGATCCGCACGCCGGCCCCAGCACGAATGACGGGCAAGATCCAAAGCGATGTGACCGCAATGTGCATCAACGTTTGAAACCACTCCCGCTTGAGCAGATTCGGCAGAACACCGCTGAACCCTTTTTCGGTCAGCTTGGCCCACGTCTCTGCTGGAGGCCCTGAATGATAGATCACAATCGAAACCAGCGCGAGCCCGAGCATACGACGAACCATATGCCAGTTCGCCGCGGCCAGTCCCTCTTTCTGAGCACGACGTCCAAAGGTCAGTCGAAAGGAGAAGCCGACCGCAAACAGAAAATGCGGCATGATCGTATCGGCATAGCTGATGTAGTCATGCGTGTGCAGCAGGATTTTGGGACAGGCCGCAAAGCTGCCCAGGTAGTTCACCAGGAACATCCCCAGCACGGTGTAGCCGCGAAATTGATCGAGCGATGTAATGCGACCGGAGCCGCCTTTCGGTACCACCAGAACATCTTTCGTCGCCGTGCTGCTCATCAATCGATCCGGGAAGAGTTACTTTGGAGTTGAATGTGTTGAAATACGCGTGACGGGCTGCTGTTTCCGCAGGCGGGATCACAAGGATTGACATCCCGCAGGAACAGAACATGTCGTCTGTAATGTTCGACACGCCCGGGTCAAATCCCCGTGAATCTTCCTTCTTCGGACATCCACTTGCCAGTGACTCGGCGCAATTTTCTCAGTAACTCCGCCGGATTGATGCATGACAATCCGCATCATGCGTCCTGTATGCCATTCACTTGACCTGCGATCAGGGGCAAGTTCACGCGAGAATCCCCTGAACGATATTTCCATGCACGTCAGTCAAACGATAGTCGCGGCCCGAGTGTCGATACGTGAGACGTTCGTGGTTGAGGCCCATCAGATGCAGGATCGTTGCGTGGAAGTCGTGCACATGGACTTGCTCACTGGCAACGTCGATACCGTACTCGTCTGATTCCCCATACGTGATTCCCGGCTTGACCCCTGCGCCAGCCAGCCAGGACGAGAAGACCCAGTGATGGTGTTCGCGGCCAGCTGCATCGGCTGCAGCGTTGAATGGCGTGCGGCCAAACTCGGTCGTCCACACCACAAGGGTGTCCTCCAACATGCCTCGCTGTTTCAGATCGCGGATCAATCCTGCGATCGGTTGATCAACGTTCTTTGCAAGTGGAGCATGCGTGAGCATGTCCCCGTGAGCATCCCAGTTATTTGATGAACCGACGTCAATCAGTTCCACAAAGCGGACGCCTCGTTCGGCCAGTCTACGGGCGATGAGGCACTGCCAGGCAAAACCCTTGGTGCTGCCGCGTTCCAGACCGTAGAGGCTCAGTGTGGCATCGGATTCTTTTGAGAGATCGAACACGTCGGGCATCTCGGTCTGCATCCCGAAGGCTGTCTCGAACGACTTCATCCGCGCGGTCAGCAGGGGATCGTCGCTTCGCATCACGAGATGACGACGGTTCAATCGTTCCATTGCCTGAAGCTCCAGTTCCTGGAGGCGACTGCTCCCGGCACGGCGCTCGAGGTTGGCAACGGGTTCCGGTCCAGGTACCACGAGCGTCCCCTGATGGGCCCCCGGAAGAAAGTCACTTCCCCACACCTGTCCTCCCGCATACGGAGAGTGCGGAGCGATCACGACGAACGATGGCAGGTTTTGATTCATCGTCCCCAATCCATAGCTCATCCAGGCGCCGATACTCGGCCTCGCGAACGTGAATGATCCAGTGTGAATGCCCAGCGTGGCTTCGTAGTGATTCGTATGGTCCGATTTCATCGAACGGATCACACACAAATCATCAACACACTCGCCCATGTGAGGGAAGAGCGAACTGACTTCGGTGCCGCACTCTCCGTGGGGAGTGAAGTCCCATTGGGGTCTTTTCAGGAACATCTTGAAGTCCCCCTTGCGGCCCTGAAACTCGTTAACCGAGACCGTCTTTCCCGCGTCTGTGAACAACTTCGGTTTCGAGTCCCATGAGTCTACGTGCGAGACACCTCCACTCATGTAGAGGAAGATGACCCGCTTGGCCTTGGCAGGGAAATGCGTCCGTTTCGGTGCGAGCGGATCGGGTGAACTCGATGACTGTTCTTCATCGGCCAGCAACTGCGACACAATCCCCGGCAGCAGCATCGATCCGCCGACGCACGAACGCAGCATGCATCGGCGCGTCTGATCAAAAGCAGTTCGATCATTCATTTGATCACTCAATCCACATGGAGGAATTCGTTACTGCCGATCAGCGTCCGCAGCAACGCTGCCAGTGAACGCTGATCAACATTGTCCATCCCTGAAGCAAGCAGCTCAGCCCGGTAGTCTGCAAGGAAGGCGATCGCTTCGTCACGTTCCGTCTGAGTCGGTGGCCGGCCGAAAGCATGCGTCCATGCTTGTTTAATCCAATCAGACTCGTCGTTGCCGTTGGTCTGCAGACGGGCGGCCCACTTTTCCGCTTTCTCATGGACGAACGGATCATTCAGGAAGAACAGGGCCTGTGTGGGCACAGTCGTTCCGAGGCGAGCAGGCGTTGACGTATTCGGATCAGCACCGTCGAATAATGCGAGGAATGGATGCCGCTTGAGACGCTGCGTCATCAGATAGACGCTCCGTTTGTTGTGATCATAGACCGCACTGAACGGGCCGTGCTGGGTGTATCCCCAACTGGTCGGCGTTGGAAAGGGGTGTCCCTCAGCCGGCGTTGCATCCAGTTCGCCGCTGACTGTCAGAATGGTATCACGGATTTCTTCTGCACTCAGTCGCCGTCGCGGGAAGCGGATGTAGAGGTCATCCATGCCTGTCCCCTGAGGCATCTCAGCGACCGATGATTCCTGATATGTCGCACTCAACATAATCATTCGATGCATCGCTTTGACCGACCAGCCACTTTGAATGAACTGTGTTGCCAGATAATCGAGCATCTCGGGATGAGTTGGGGGAATGCCGCGGACACCGAAGTCGTTGGGCGTATTCACCAGTCCCTTTCCGAAATGATATTGCCAGATGCGGTTCATCATCACCCGCGCGGTCAATGGGTTCTCCGGACTGGTGAGCCACTGTGCGAGTTCGAGACGTCCGCTCCCCGTCACCTCAGGCCCCAATGGGTTGCCACCAAGAACCTTGATAAATCCTCGCGGGATTTCGTCACCGGGTTGATCCGGCTCGCCTCGCATCTGCATTCGTACGTTATGAGGCGTGCCTTCTGTCACGCCGTACGCCATCGCACACGGTCCGTCTTCGAGCAGCTTTTTCAGTTCGTCTCCCGGAGAGTGAGCAGACAGTTGCTGCCGAATTTCCGCAACGCGGGCGAGACGAGCATCGCGATCGAGCGGTGATGCTTCCACCGGTTCTGAGCCGAACTCAGGCAAACGGGCAGACGAGAGGACGAAGTTGTCCGCATCCAATGCCGGCCGCACTCCGCCGATGTGGCCGTAACTGTCGATGAACGTGTAGTCGATGGTCCCATCCCATCCCGCTGCAAACTCACCGGAGAATTCAACCTGACTGTCAGAAGAAGCGAGCAGGCCGACATACGACTTCGTGTTGAGATTGAGAGTCAGCTGAACCTGATACCATTCCCCCACTGTGAGCGGACAGACCGCATCGCGGTTGTCGGCACTGCGGCGGAAGAACTCATGACCGTTGAAGAACAACTCAATCGCTGCAGAATCCCCGGGACCATGCCCCAGGTAGTAACGCCACGATCCATCTCCTCCTGCAGCGTCATTCGCACATCTGAAGTCAAAGCTGACGAAGAGTTGGCCATCGTCATTTGCCTCGACGTTTGTCAGCGAGCGACCGAATCCGTCGTACTCGCCTCGATTCGGCAGAGAGATGCCGACCTCACCTGCCGGGTAAACATTGACGAAGGGGCTTTGCGAACTCGACGACATCCTGACGACACTGTTCGGTCCCGGTCCCCAGGGGCTGGCGGGCGGAGAGTCCTCCATCTGTAGTTCAAAGTCCCCGTCAAAGCCGGTCAATTGCTCCAGTTCACCCGTGAGAGCGACGTAATCGATCACTCGCTCTTGCAACGGGGGCGGTTCTGTTGAGACGGGGGCAATCGGTGCTACCTGCACACCCAGATTGTCATACTCGATGGCGGGACGTTGTGAGTCAGGCGATCCGTGTGAGTCGAATACCACCAGATCGATCGATCCGAACCACGCGGGTGAACATGGCTCGTTCGTGAAATTGGTCACACTCTTCGGAGTGCCCAGCGAACCCGAGAGCGTTCGACCTTTCAGATCAACCACGAGTTGCAGGTTCTGCCATTCGTTGGGGGAGACGGCACCGAGATCCTCAATTGACTCGCCGCTCTGCAAGGCGATGGACTCCGATGAGATGAGTATCTCGAACGCTCGTGTGTCGGGCTGCGAGCCGATCCAGAAACGATGGGGCGCGGCGGCATTATCTTCTGTTGTCGCGACTCGGAAATCGAGGTTGACCGAAAGGGTGTCACTCTCATCGACCGAGTGACTTGGTGTGAGCGCTTGAGCGATGCGGTACTCGCCAGAGCCGGCAGGAATGCTGGCTCCCACCTTCCCTTGCGGAGAGAGGTTCTTGTAGGGGCTTTGCGCCGCAGTCGTCACTGCGATGGTTCCCGAGTAGAGCCAGGGGGGCACCAGCACCCCGTTACTGCCCCCCGCCGCCGGTGCCTGCAGTTCAAAATCACCGTCGATGTCATCCAGAGATCGCAGAATGCTCGACGGCACAGGTTGCTTCAGGGTGGTCGATGCTTCCGAGAGGCTGGCCAGTTGAAACGCGAACTCACGCCACGCAGGTTGCGACTCACTCGCAGGCACCAACGGCAACATGGCCCGAACCTGTTTCTTCTGCTCGGACCCGGGGAAAGCATAGCGGCTGCTGTCAAAGATGCCGTACAGACCGTAATAGTCACTCATCGTGATCGGATCGAACTTGTGATCGTGACACCGCGCACAGCCCAGACTCAATCCGAGCACAGTTTGTCCCAGCGTGTCGATCGTGTCCTGAATGGTCAGGTGGTGGTAATTCTCGGAGTCGAATCCAAACCGACGTGAGATTGCGAGGTAGCCGGTGGCCGTTGCCCGCACTGCGTAACACTCACGCGGCCCCTGTTCGGCGAGAATGTCCCCTGCAATCTGTTCTCGCAGAAATTCGTCATACGGCTTGTCCTGACTGAAGGCGTCGATGACATAGTTGCGATATCGCCATGCCAGCGGCACCGGGTAATCCGCCGTTTCCCCTGCGGTGTCTGCGTAGCGGACGACATCGAGCCAGTGACGCCCCCATCGCTCGCCGTAAGCCCGAGACATGAGCAGCCGATCGATCACGGTCTCGAATGCCTCGGGAGACTCATCCTGCTCAAAGGCCCTGATCTCCTCCGGCGTGGGCGGTAAGCCGGTGAGGTCGAATGTCGCTCGCCGAATGAGAGTGAGCTTGTCAGCGACCGGTGCCGGATGAACTCCGGCTGCTTCCTGCTTCGCTCGAATGAATGCATCGACGGCCGTCTGCTCCCAGGCTTCGTCCTCAACGTCCGGAGGTTCGACATCTTGAAGCGGTTCAAACGACCAGTGCCGGACGACTTCAAACTTCGCGGTCTCTACCGGCCAATGGGCTCCTGCGGCAATCCACTCCCTGAAATCTGCCACCTCATCGGGACGCAATGCCTTGTCCCGTTCGGGCGGCATGGCCGAGACATCCTCATGACGCTCGATCGCCTTGATCAGCAGGCTTTGGTCCGGCTGTCCCGGCACGATCGCAGGACCCGAGTCGCCACCTGTCGTCAGGGCTTCTCGTGAGTCGACACGCAGTCCTCCAGACAACTTCGGATCACCGTGACAGCGAAAGCACGTCCCCACGAGAACTGGCCGAATCTTCCCTTCGAAGAAATCGTCCTGTTCATCGGCATGTACCTTGGCGAGGTGGATCGTCAGTAGACTCACCGTCCATATCGCGGTCAGGAGGACCGTTCGTTTCATCGTTCCTATTCCGATTGTCGAATGATCCTTTCATCATACCATGACTCCGGCGAGAGTCAGCCCAGCATCGTTACGGGGATCACAGTCGGTCTCGCACATGCGAGAATCCAGTCAATACGGTGTGTTGCCTCAGGAGTCCTCACTGTTGACCGCGCCGCACTGAATCCCCGCTTTCGCGGGGATGACGATTTGATGCTCGATTTGTGGTGCTCACTCCAGTAAGCCGCAGCTACTCTTCAGGAGCGACATCGACACTCACCGACAGCGTGTGTGCCCCTCCACCGAGAAAGACCCCTTTAATCGGTGCGACATCAGAATAGTCCCGACCAATCGCTACCGGGACATGATCGGTCGAGCAGAGGCAGTCATTGGTGGGATCGAGGTCGATCCAGCCGATTTCGGGACCGCAGTACACAGCGACCCATGCGTGAGATTCATCTGCACCGACCAGCCGTGGCTTATCGGGGGGTGGGGTCGTGCGCAGGTAGCCGCTGACATATCTCGCGGGAAGCCCAATCGACCGCAGGCAGGCAATCTCGACATGGGCAAAGTCCTGACAGACTCCGCGTTTGATCGCAAAAGCTGAATCAGTCGACGTGTTGACCGTCGTCGCCTTTGTGTCGTATGTGAACTCCTTCTTGATGCGGGACGTCAGATGCATCGCCGCTTCGAGGACCGGGCGATTCGGAGTGAAGGAAACGTTGGCATAGTCAACAAAGGAAGCCTCTCGCGAGATTCGCGGCGAATCAAACTGATAGATGCAAGTTTCCAGCCAAAGTGGATCAGTCCGATCAGCAAGACTTTTCACAATCTGATTCCATGGCAGAGTTCCTGCTGCCTCGAGCGTGGGAGCAGGGTCGACTTCGACCCGGCTCGTCGAGGTAATCGTGATCTGTCGATGATTCTCTTCAATGGAAAATGTCTGCACACTATTGCCGAAAAAATCGTTTCGTCGGCTGGTGATCTGCGGTGTCGGACGAACGACAATTCGATGTGAAAGAACCCGCAGACGCGGGCCGGCCTGCGGTGTCAGAATGACCCGGTTGTGGCAAACGCCCACCGGTTCGCTGTATCCGTACTTCGTCGTGTGAGTGACCTTGTATCTCATGGTCATTCCCCGGAGAACGAACCATAGTGACGGGACAAGCCTGCGTGAATCAGGAAGCGGCTGGAGACCGCATCAGAGAGCTTGGGAAATCGATCGTCCATTTGTTTCAGCAAGCGTTCCAGTGCCGGTCGATTCCCACTGGCTTCAACTCGGGCCAGGTCGGTCACAACGGCCAGTCGCACGGCATTCCGTAAGCTCAGGGCGATCCGTTGCTCGGGACTGATGACCGCTGCATGCTCGCCTCGGGGAAGTTCCTCCAAGTGCGATTCGATGACCTGCAATTGATATCCGATCGAACGCGGATTTGTTTCGTCGACCAGTAGAAGATCCAGAACAGGAGCGGTCTGCATGGTGGCGAGGTATCGAGTGCGGTACGTCATAATGCTGTCGGCTGTTTGCAGCACCGTTTCCAGCATCGGCTGTTCTTCCTCAATCGGAAAGGCCAGGGTCCCGCGTAGCAGCACCGACGTCTGCCACGCGCGTTCGATTCGCCGTCCCAAATCGAGGAAACGCCAACCCTGTCCGCGGGTCATGCTCTCCTGTGCCAGCCCGGCAAAGGCTAAAAGCTCGGTCAGGAGTTGATCGAGGAGATTCTGGACATCGGAGGTATCTGTCGCGGCACGCCCAGTTGGCTTTTGAAAGTCTTCGTCAATCCGGTGAATCACCCGCCATGCATCGACAGAGACGCGGTCTCGCACGATCGACACAAGTCGCGCCGCTTCGTTGAGCGTTGCCCGGAGGCTGCGCGAACGGGTCGGGTCGAAGATCGCCTCTGGGAGGACTTCTTCAACGGCTGGCAGAGAGGTCCTCAGTCCCTCGACGACGAAGTCGGGATCGAGCTGACCCTGTTCAGCGAGCACTCTGAACAACCGTTGAAGAACCTCTGTCGACTGCACTTCGCCAGTCATAGTCGAAAGGACGGTTCTTAGCAGTCGGGCGTTCCCCTCCGCTCGCTCCACTTGCCGGCCCAGCCAGAACAGATTGTCTGCCACGCGACTGGGAAGATCGGAGCCGCTTCGACGTAAGGCAACTGTCTCTCCCGGTGGAGCAAGGAGTGACACCCGTTCGATTGGCTGTTCAGAGCAGACCCAGACGTCCTGGCTTCGTTCCCCGGAAGTCATCGTAAAGTCGAGCAGGTCAGACTCAGGTGATACGCGAGCCAGTCCCCCAGGCAGCGCGACGAACCCATCATCGTGGTGAATGAGGAAACTGCGCAGCGCCACATGCCACGGGGCAATCCCCTCATCCGTCATGGCCGGTGCCGTCGAACGAACGACGGATTCCTGCCCGACAAACAGTTCCGGTCGCGCGCGGAGACGTGTCACCAACTCCGCACGTTTTTGATCCGACATCTGTCCCGGATGAAGGGGCGGCTCGTTCTGGTGACGAAATGCATTTCGAATCACGAGCGAATCCAGATTCTTCAGAACATACTCCAGAGCTTCCGGTTGGCCACACCACCACGTGGCCACCGAGGGCATCTTCAGCGGTTCACCCAGCAAGAACTGGCTGATACTCGGCAGAAACGCCTGCACGATCGGCGACTCGACGAGACGGGTGCCCAGAGCGTTGCAGATGACAACGTTGGAGGAACGCAAGACCTCCAACAAGCCGGAGACGCCCGTATGCGAGTTCGGGTTCAATTCGACAGCATCGCAATCGTCTTCGTCCAGTCGTCGAAACAGCACTTCGACCGGAAGCAGGCCTCCCAACGTCTTCAGCCAAACACGGTTTTCGCGAACGGCGAGATCGCCTCCCTCCGCAAGTGTGTATCCCAGATAACGAGCAAGATAAGCATCCTCAAAGTAGGCTCGGCTTGCTGGTCCCTTGGACCATAGAACAATCCGCGGATTGTCACGCGATCGGGGAGCGATGTCTCGCAAAGTCTCCTGCATCGCAACGAAGAACGGGGCGAGACGTTGGATCTTGCAGTGACGAAACGCTTGAGGCAGCATCCGGGATGTCGTGATGCGATTCTCAAGAGAGTGCCCCAAGCCGAACGGCGCCCTGGTCCGGTCACCCATCACCCACCAGCGTCCATCAGGAGCACGTGCCAGATCCGCTGCATACAGAGTGAGATATTGTCCCTCCGGCGTGGGCAGTCCGTGATACGCAGGATAGAAACCCGGATGACCGTAAAGTACATCCGGCGGCAGGATTCGCTCGCGCAGCAGGTTTTGAGGGCCGTAGAGATCACGAAGGATCAGGTCGAATAAACGAGCCCGTTGTCCGAGTGACTCCGTGATGCCATTCCACTCCAGTTCCGGCAAGACGAGTGGTACGGCATCGAGCATCCAAGGTCGCGAGGCGACTCCTCCCATATCATAGGGATTGAACGTGATACCATCGTTGGCGATTTGTTTTTGGGCAAGATGCCAGCGACGATGGACTTCATCAGGCCCCAACCGGTTCAGTTCACCGATCAGCGTCTGCCAATGCGGTCTGAGTCCGCTGTTGGGATCAAAAGCTTCATCGTAAACGCCCGTCAGGGGCTGATAACCCGAGAGCAGCGTTTTGGGAGAGGGAGGTGAAATCGAAACCGATTCGGTCATCAATGTCTCGCAGCGCGGCGCATGTCCAACGTATGCGGGAATGCCGCATTCTCCTCTTCAGGGGGAATCGACATTGGACCGGGGGTATGTCCCATTTGAAAGAACCGTGCTGCCCGTCTGGCTTCGGCAGAATTAGCGTTCACCGGAAATGTCTCGTAATTACTGCCGCCGGGATGGGAGACGTGGTAAGTACACCCGCCTATGGATCGTCCTGTCCATTGGTCTAGGATATCAAACACCAGGGGAGAGTGAACAGGAATTGTTGGATGAAGGCAACTCGGCGGAGCCCAGGCCCGGTAGCGAACGCCTGCGACGTATTCTCCCTGCACGCCTGTGGACCGTAGCGGAACCCGTCGCCCATTGCATGTGATGACGTGGCGGGTTCCAATCATCCCAGACACCTTGACTTGCAGCCGTTCGACTGACGAGTCGACATACCGCACCGTGCCACTGGCTCCCGGTTCCTCACCCAGCACATACCACGGTTCGATGGCCGATCGCAGTTCGAGGTGCAGGTCCTGCAGGGTCAGATTGCCCAGCACGGGGAAACGGAACTCATAATGCGAGGCAAACCAGCGTCGATCGAAATGAATCCCCGACAATCTCAGATCGTCCAGGACCTCACCAAAATCTTTCCAGGTGAAGTACGGCAACAGGAAACGATCGTGCAGGCTCGTGCCCCAGTCAATCAAGGGGTGCTCGTGGGGACGCTCCCAGAACTTGGCAATCAGGGCGCGAATCAGCAACTGCTGAGTCAGACTCATTCTTGCGTGCGGAGGCATCTCAAAACCGCGTAGCTCGATCAACCCGAGCCGACCGGTGCTGCTGTCCGGCGAATAGAGTTTGTCGATGCAGATTTCTGCCCGATGTGTGTTTCCCGTCAGGTCAATCAGCAGATTCCGGAACAACCGATCGACCAGCCAGGGCGGGGACCATTCTCCGGGTTTTGGAACGAGAGAGAATGCCAGTTCGAGTTCATAAAGCGCATCCTGACGACCTTCATCGACACGTGGTGCCTGACTGGTTGGGCCGATGAACTTTCCGCTGAACAAATAGGACAACGAAGGATGATTGACCCAATAGCCAATGATGCTCTTCAGGAGATCAGGCCGACGCAGGAACGGACTCGCGGCCGGCGTCTCTCCTCCGAGCACGACATGATTGCCGCCACCGGTTCCCGTATGAGCTCCGTCCAGGTCAAACTTCTCGGTGCCTAGCCGGGTCTGTCGAGCGTCCTCATAGAGTCCCGTGGTCGACTCGACCAACTCCTCCCACGATGCGACCGGCTGAGTGTTGACTTCGATCACGCCCGGATCAGGAGTGACCTTGATTTGACTCATTCGAGGGTCCTGAGGAGGCAAATATCCTTCCAGGACGATGGGCATCTTCAGGTCTAATGCTGTCCGTTCGATCGCACCGACGAGATCCAGATAGTCCTCAAGATGATCCACCGGCGGCATGAAAACGTGTAGCCGACCATCTCGCGGCTCCACGCAGAGTGCCGTTCGTACGACCTGATCGGGGGCAACTTCGTCCTCGTCCGATTCGCTGGACTTGATCTGCTCGGAGACTCCTTGGATCCCCACCGCTTCGGGTTGTCCGACAACGAAATCCTGACGCCGGTAAGGGACCTCCGGCAACGGGGGCCGCTCCTCTAATGGATCGGGAGGATAGGGCCGGGGCAGTCTCGACTCCGGCACATACGGGAGAATGTCGAGCGGCAACCTCAGCCCCATGGCGGAATCGCCCGGCAACAGGAACATGCGATCCGGGCGGACCGGCCAAGGGCCACTCGTCCAGCGAGGCTTCGCCTGCCAGTACTGTCGCTTGATCGGCATCACAAATCCGGCAGGCTCACCGACACCGCGCTCGAAGACCTTCGCCATTCTCGCACGTTCTTCAGGGTCCTTGAGCTTAGGGTCCGTCGGGTCGACATTGACGGGGAGTCTCCGCTCCTTCAACAGGTAGTGAGCCACATCTTCGTAGGCGGGGACGATGTAGCGGGCCTTCACTCCCAGGACGGCAGCGAGATGAGCTGCGAATCGACGGGCCGCATCCGGCCCCAGCCCATAGTCCTTGTTCGCCTCGGCAATCAGCTCGGAATTGAGCCAAATCGGCTCTCCGTCCTTCCTCCAGTACAGCCCAAGGGCCCAACGGGGCAGAGACTCTCCCGGATACCACTTCCCCTGACCAAAGTGCAGCATGCCACCAGGGGCAATCCGATCTCGAAGACGTTTAATGAGAGTTTCGGACAAACGACGTTTCGTCGGACCGACAGCCGCGGTCGTCCATTCGGCACCATCCATGTCATCGATCGAGACGAATGTCGGTTCGCCGCCGATCGTCAGTCGGACATCGTTTTCACTCAACCTGCGATCAACCTCGTGTCCCAGTTGCGTGATCTGTTCCCACTCTTCATCGGTGTACGGCTTGGTGACACGCGGATCTTCATGGATCCGTGTGACCTGCATGTTGAACGAGAAGTCGACCTCGCAGGGCTCGATGCCGCCGGTAATGGGTGCCGCTGAACTGGGATTCGGCGTGCATGCGAGCGGGATGTGCCCTTCACCTGCCAGGAGACCCGACGTCGGATCGAGCCCAATCCAACCGGCTCCCGGGAGATAGACTTCCGTCCAGGCATGCAGATCGGTGAAATCCACCTCCGTGCCCGATGGTCCGTCCAGAGCTTTGACATCGGGCGTGAGCTGGATGAGGTAGCCGGAGACAAACCGAGCGGCCATTCCCAGGTGTCGCAGGAGCTGCACGAGCAGCCAGGCGCTATCGCGGCACGACCCTGACAGCAACGTCAGCGTCTCCTCAGGGGACTGCACTCCCGGCTCCATCCGGATCAGGTACTTGATGTCCTCCTGAAGCTGCTGATTGAGTTCCACCAGAAAATCAATCGTTCGCTTTTCGGAACGGTCAATTCGATCGAAGTATTTGGAGAAATTCGGGCCTGGATCGTAGGTCTCCAGAAACGGCTTCAACTCGTTCGCCAGCCAGGGATCGTATTTGAAAGGAATCTTTTCAGCAGACTCTTCAATAAAAAAGTCGAACGGGTTGATGACCGCCATCTCAGCAACGAGATCGACCTCGACACTCAATTCCCGAGCCGGCTTGTTGAAGACAAACCGGGCCAGATAGTTCCCGTGAGGATCTTGTTGCCAGTTGATGAAGTGGTCAGCAGGCTCCACTTTCAAGGAGTAACTGTGAATCGGCGTCCGGGCATGGGGAGCGGGCCGCAGACGGACAATCTGCGGCCCCAGTGACACGAGACGATCGTAGGTGTAGACGGTCTTGTGGTTCAGGGCGACGCGAATCGGCATAGCAGGTCAGTCGAGTAAATCTGCGAAACGGGAGAAACAACGAAATAGCAGACGAGTCCGTTCCGGCTACTGATACTGCTGTTGAACCTGAGTTGCTTGGATTTGTTCAACAGGTCGCATGGCGAAGAAGGTTTCGTGGATGGCACTGCCAACATCGTTGAGCTGCCTTTGCAGATCATCCACAACTTCATGGAGTCCGCGGTTGATGATGCTGTCCACGTCAGCATAGACGAGTTCAGCCCTCAAACGACCGAGACGTTGCTCCGGTTCGTTGCGATAGGCTCCCAAGGGAGAGCCGACAATCTGGTGAACGGAATCGTTCGCCCAGTTGACGCAGAAACTGATCGCACGAGGGAAGCGACCATCAAGCACCAGGAATTCGACGACCCGGTGCACAGTGATCGTGTGATACCGTTTGCGAAACGCTTCAAAGGCACTGACTGACCGAAGAACAGCCGACCACTGCAAATCGTCCAGCGTCGTCCCCACGTCATAGGCATTCGGCAGCAGGGTAAAGTATTTCACATCCAGAATGCGGCTGGTCTTGTCCGCTCGTTCGAGGAGGCGTCCCAGATTGGCGAAATGCCAGCCTTTGCCTCGTGGAAGCGTCGCATCCAGAATGCCGTTAAACAGATGACTGTGCTGTTTGACTTCCTGATAGAAGTCGATTTGAGCCGGCCCATTCAGTCGTCCGTTCGATGCGGCCCGCTTGACGAAGTGATAGAACGAATTCAGTTGTTCCCAGGCCTCAGACGAGATCGCCTCACGCACTGTTCGAGCATTCTCGCGGGCTGCATTCAACGATGACAGAATCGAGTTTGGGTATTCGGCATCGAATGTCAGAAAACGAAGCACGTTTTCCGGAGTGGAATCTCCGTAATGCTCCCGAAAGAATTCAACATCCCCCGTCGTTTGCACGAGCGGGTCCCATTGCTGATTGGTATTCTCAGGCTGATCGAGGATGACGTTGAGCGTCACGTCGATGAAGCGGGCCGTGTTCTCGGCGCGTTCGACATAACGCGCCATCCAGTAAATCGATTCTGCAACGCGGCTAAGCATTGCGAAACTTGCCTTTTCCAGAGTCATAATGCTCGCGGATCAATAACGGTTGAAAGTCACCCGACCCGAAGCGAGCACTGTCCGGGTCGAGAGATCTATTTCGATTTTTGAAATCTGGAATCGCTCATTGAGCGAATCCCTACAGCGGTGTTTCCGACTCTGCGATCTGCTGTTCATTCATGGCGACAACCCATGTGTCTTTGCTCCCCCCACCTTGCGAGGAATTGACGACGAGTGACCCCTTCTTGAGGGCAACCCGCGTCAGACCTCCGGGGAGCACCCAGATGTCCTCGCCATACAGAATGTAAGGTCGCAAGTCGACATGACGGCCTTCGATCTTATCACCGACAACTGTCGGAACGCGAGACAATGCCAAAGTTGGTTGGGCGATGTAGTTCCGTGGATCGTTCGCGATCAACCTCGCAAACTCATATTGCTGTTCTTTAGTCGAGTGCGGACCAACCAGCATACCGTACCCACCTGCTTCGTTGGCCGCTTTCACCACCAGTTTGTCCAAATTCGCCAGGACGTAATTCCGATCCTCCTCACGGGAACACACATAGGTGGGAACGTTCGGGAGGATCGGCTCTTCATTGAGGTAGTAGCGGATCATCTCCGGCACAAATGCGTAGATCACTTTGTCATCGGCAACACCTGTCCCCGGAGCATTCGCCAGGGCAACTCTCCCACGACGATAGACATCCATCAACCCGGGGACTCCCAGCATCGAGTCCTTCCGAAAGGCCTGAGGATCGATGAAGTCATCGTCGATTCGACGGTAGATCACATCGACTCGTTCGAATCCGTCCGTTGTTCGCATGTAGACGAAGCCATCCTTCACGGCGAGGTCTCTCCCCTCGACGAGTTCGACGCCCATCTGTTGCGCGAGAAAGGAGTGCTCGTAGTAGGCCGAGTTGTAGATGCCGGGCGTCAGCACGACGACTGTCGGCTCACCGACGTGTTCCCTGGCCAGGTGTGTTAGCGTCTGATAGAGCCGGCTGGGATAATCGATCACAGGCCGGACACGAGATGCCTCAAACACTTGAGGGAAGCTGCGCTTCATTACGAGGCGATTCTGAAGCACGTACGAGACGCCCGACGGACAACGCAGGTTGTCCTCCAACACGTAAATCGCACCGTCTCCTCCGCGCACCAGGTCGGTGCCCGTGATGTGACACCAGATGCCCCTCGGTGGAGACAGCCCCTCGCATTGCCTGCGATAGGACTTCGCCTTCTCCAGAAGGTCGGCCGGCAGGATGCCTTCGTGGACAATCTGCTGATCGTGATAGATGTCATTCAGAAAGAGGTTGAGAGCAGCAATGCGCTGCTTCAGTCCCGCTTCGATATGATTCCATTCGTATGCTTCAATGATCCGGGGGATCACATCGAAAGGAAAAATCTTCTCGGTTCCTTCATCGTCTCCGTACACCGTAAAGGTGATGCCCATGCGAAGCAGCGCACGGTCGATCTCGTCTCGCCGCTGAGCGAGTTCACCAGGAGGCAGAGAATTGATCTTCTCAGCGAGCAGGACAGCACCAGGGCGAGGCCGCCCCTGTGCATCGAAGAGTTCGTCGTAATAATCCTCTGTCTGGTAGTCGTGAAACGTGATGTCTTGGGGCATTGAGAAATGACCGTGGATGCTGAGATTCCGCGGGAGCGCCTCCACTTGGGACCCGATTAACCTGATTCTGGCTCATCTGCCCATTTTGAGCAGTCCCAGAATGAAATCCGCGGCCGGGAGGACCAACGAATCGTGAACGTGAGTCTAGCGTTATTCTTTGCCTCCGCCCATCGACCCGGATGTTCGATTCCCGACAAAGGTCAGAGAATCGACCGATCCTCCTCATTATCCGGTCTTTGTGGCTGAGCGACGTTTGGTCAACCGACGTGCTTGAGCTTGCTGACTCGGCCGATGGCGACCCATTCGGCCACGTAGATATTTCCCTCATGGTCGAAGCAGGCATCGTGCGGGTGAACAAACTTGCCGGCGACCCACCGTTCCGGCTGACGACGCATGGCAAAGTTGTCTGCGAGGACCTCTTCCAGCCATGACGGATCATGTCCGAGATGGGCAATCACCTCGTTGTTCACATCCAGCAGGGTGATCCGGGCGTGCAGGTCGGGCACGAGCAACACCTCACCCCGCAGATCGATATCGGCCGGAAACAGGACGTCTTCAAAGAAGCTGAGATGTTCGCCGTCGGCTGAGAAGTATTGCAGCCGCGCATTGGCCCGATCAGCAACGACCAGTGCTGGTTCACGACCGGGTCGATCGTCCCACCACAGCCCATGCGGTGTCTGCAATTGGCCGGGACCGTCACCGGCTCCGCCGAAGTAGCTGACCACATTCGCATTCTGGTCATATTTGGTGACATAGTGTGAGCCGTATCCATCGCCCACCCAGAAGCCGCCATCAGGGGCGAATGCGATATTCGTCGGGCTGAACAGATGCCCCTTGCCGTACTTCCCGGGGGTCGTCAACTCGAACGGCTTGGCGTCGGCGTAGGGCTCGATGTTCGGTGCCGTCTGCTTCCAGACGATCTCCCCACGGAGTGTGCTCTTGGCGATGTAGCCTTTGTTGTCACAGAGATACAGAAACTCCTCATTTCCCTCGCGGCGGACATCAATTCCATGTCCGCCTCCGTGAAACTCCTTGCCGAACGATCGCACGAACTTGCCATCGCCATCGAAGACCACGATCGCGTCCTGAGGCTCGACGGTCATGGTGCGGTGCTTCACGTAAATTTGTCCCTCTGCGTCGACAGCAACTCCATGCGTGTCCTGCCATCGAATGTGGTCGGGAAGCTGCATGCAGTCGTGATGCACTTGGTACCGGTGGCCTTCCGGACCGATCACCGGCGGCTTCAAACCGGACTTGTCCTCCGCGCCAAGAATCGCAGGAGCGGAAGCCGCGAGGGCCATTCCCCCGGTCGTTTTCAGGAAGCCGCGTCGTGATGTGTGTGATGGGAGCATGGCAAAGTGTGTCCTTCCTGGCATCATCGATCGGAGACAGAGGTATCGCTCCCCGAGTATACGCGAAGCCCAGACGGACTGACATCAATTCCACGGGCACTACCTCGATCGATTCATCGCTCAGTTTGGAGCGGGTGGGCGGACTCAGTGGTCCAACAAAACGCGCGAGTTCTGCCGATGTCTCAGCATCAATTGGAGTGCGCTGTCGGTAAGGGATCGCAACAAACTCCGGTGCGGAATGCGTTTGCAGTGATGGCGACAGATTTGGGATCAGTTGGTCCAATCGATTCGCCTTGCAGGTGTGAGCGACTGAAAATAAGTTCAGCCTCCAGTCCAAGTTCCCGTCGTGGTCGACTTCCTTTCCAATGTCCATGTCAAGTACCGGAGTTCCCCGGTTAGATCTGAGGCTGCGCGCATCTTCGCTGCAAATCGCTCTCATGATGCTACTGCTGGTTGCATCTCGGGGGCGTCTAGTCGTTGCAGAGGAGTTGCTTATTCCGCCCACCGTCGATGAATTCTCTCTCAACATTGAAGAGGGCAGCGAGGATTCGATCTCAACTTCTCCCGAGAAGAAATCCGCTTCCTCTGAACTTCTCCAGTCTGCCCCGAAAGATTCCTCAAGCCTGAAGCCGCCCTGGTCGAAGGGCTCATTCACGATCACTCCCTACGGGTCGCTGTGGGCGAACATGGTCTATGCGACACAACGTACGAACCCGGGTGAGTTCACCTTCTGGGTTTTCTCAGAAGATGACCAGCCCGAAGACGCGTTTTCGATGGATGCTCGCAGGACAAGGCTGGGAGCCGACATCACGGGACCACGACTCGATCTGTTCGGGGGTGCAGACACCGCAGCAAAGATTGAAATCGATTTCCTCGGAGAGTTTGTCACCGAGAACCGCCCCAACGCACGACTGCGACACGGCTACTGGGAGGCACATAACGAGGACTATCGCCTCGTGATAGGGCAAACATGGGATGTGATCTCACCGCTTCATCCGGGGACCCTGAATTTCTCTGTGGGATGGAACGGAGGAAATATCGGGTTTCGGCGGGCACAGTTTCGTCTTGAGCGGTTCGTTCCTCTCGACGAGGACTGGGAACTGACACTGCAAGGTTCAGCCAATCAGGATGTCGTCGCGGACTTTCCGACCGATCCATCGATTCGTCGTGAATCAGCAAATTGGCCAGTCATGGAAGGACGTGCGGCTGTCTCATACTCCCCCTGTCCCAAGGATCCTCCGCTGCTCGCGGTCGGCGTTTCGGGACATGTTGGTAAAGTTGGATTCGACTTCAACCAGGTGGGGCCACCTCCGCTGAGCCTCCCGCCCACTGACAACGTCAGACTCCCCACATGGTCAGTCAACCTCGACGCCCGACTGGAGACGGAGAATTGGATCGTTCAAGGTGAGTTCTTTCATGGCGCAAATCTGAGTTCATTCCTGGGAGGCATCGGACAGGGAGTCTGCCCCTGTCTTCGAGTTCCCATCCACTCCACGGGAGGATGGCTTGAAACGGTCTTCCACTGGACGCCCGACTGGGAATCACACCTTGGTGCAGGGATTGACGATCCCAAAAATGATGACTCACTGCTCGGACGGACCTACAACAGATTCATCTTCGGCAACCTGATCTGGAAGGCGACCGAACATCTCCATACGGGCTTCGAGTTAACATTCTGGAAGACCCTGTACCACGACACGCGTGTTGGACTGATCAATCCCGCACTGCTGACTCCCGACGCACCGGGGCGAGCCGTCACGGGTGAGTGGATGGTCCGTTACGACTTCTGAGGTGTGCTGCGAATACAAGAGGCGAATCCCATCAGGGGAGAGGGCGTACTCCACGGAACGAAGTCGTCCTGTGAACGGAATGATGGTGCCAGTTGGTGTTGCCCATGTACCCACGTCACTGCATAACGAGCACCTTGGCGCCGCGGACGGGGTGATATTTCAGTTGACGCAATGCTTCGTTGGATTCTTCCAACGGGAATGTGGTGACCGTCGGATAGATCGGGATCTCGGCTGCCAGCGGCAGAAACTCGCGAATGTCAGCTGCGGTGATGTTGGCGACACTCTTGATCTCGCGTTCCATCCAGAGATCATCGTGATAGGAGAGGTTCAACAACTCCGACTTGTCGTTGTCTTCCTTGCGAATGGCGTTGACGACCAGACGTCCTCCCGGAGCCAGATTGGGCAGCGCCTTCACGATCGGTGTCCACGCGGGAGTGGTGTCAATGATCGCCTGCAGTGGTCGAGGTGCTCGTTCACCTGTGTCACCAGCCCAGACGGCTCCCAATTGCAACGCAAACTCTCGTGACTGCGGATCACGGGCAAACACGAAGACTTCAGAATTCGGAAAACGATGACGTGCCAGTTGCATGACGAGGTGTGCTGAGCCGCCGAAGCCGGTCAGACCAAGTGGCTGACCGTCTTCCAGGTTGGTCAATTTCAGCGCGCGATGACCGATTCCCCCGGCACACAGCAGTGGAGCGGCTTCTGTGTCCGAGAATACGTCAGGGATGGGATAGGCGTAGTGTTGCGATACTGTCATGTACTCGGCGTAACCACCATTGACGTCCCTGCCGGTCGCGCGAAACAGCGGACTCAGGTTTTCATCCGGTTCTCCGCTGGATGAATGAATCCAGCCAACGCCCACCCGATCACCCACAGCATGTGAGGTCACTTCAACACCTCGATCGACCACGCGTCCGATGACCTCATGTCCGGGTACAACGGGCAGGTGTGGCGGTGGAGTCCGCCCCTCGATCTCGTCCAATTCCGTGTGACACACTCCGCATGCCAAGACTTGCAGAAGCAGTTCATCCGGTGCTGGTACTGGAACGGGGATCTCACCGAGTGACAGCGGTTCAGAATCCAATTCGATTGGTGCAATCTGCTTCAGCAGCATGGCTCTCATGCATTGTCTCCACTTATGAATGGCGATGCCTCTCTGATTCTGCACAACTTCTGCACATCAAGTACCAAGGGTGTTTGGTTTCCCAGAGTCATCTTTGACACATTGTGGACAGTGAGAATGTGTCAGATTGTCTCACGCTGTGTCTGAATCGCACGGCAAACTCCAGTGCAAGCGTTGGATTGTCCCAAGAGTAAAGAATGTGGGAATGGCACATCGATTGCTTTTGTTGGGCTTCGACTCTCTTCTCTCTTGCGCGATCTCAATGAGGACGAACCATGTCGAACTGGATGACCGAACTATTGGGGGATGAGACAGAAAGCCTGCTCTCGCACGAATGTCACACGATCGACAAGAGTCGGTTGTCATTGCCGGGCGGCGATTTCGTGGATCGGGTCGTCATGGGAAGCGATCGGTCACCACGCGTGTTACGAAGCCTGGAATCGCTGTTCGATCATGGAAGACTGGCAGGGACAGGTTACGTATCCATTCTGCCGGTGGACCAGGGGATTGAGCATTCAGCAGGCGCATCCTTCGCGGTAAACCCGGATTACTTCGATCCGGAAAACATCGTCAAACTGGCGATTGAAGGGGGTTGCAATGCGGTCGCGTCAACCATTGGAGTCTTGGGCGCGGTCTCACGGAAGTATGCTCATAAGATTCCTTTCCTCGTGAAGTTGAATCACAACGAGTTGCTCACGTACCCAAATTCCCACGATCAGCGAATGTTTGCTTCTGTTCAACGGTCGTATGACCTGGGCGCGATTGCTGTGGGGGCAACGATCTACTACGGGTCGGCCGAATCCCGAAGGCAGATCGAGGAAGTCTCCAAAGCGTTCGAGGCTGCACACGAACTCGGGATGGCATGTGTTCTCTGGTGCTATTTGAGGAATCCTGCCTTCAAAGCGGATAAAGATTATCACCTGAGTGCAGACCTGACGGGACAAGCCAATCATCTCGGAGTCACACTTGAAGCGGACATCATTAAACAGAAACAGGCAGAGAACAACGGAGGTTTCCGGGCAATCAAATTCGGAAAAACGTCCGATCTCGTCTATGAAAAACTCACAAGTGACCATCCGATTGACCTGTGTCGTTATCAGGTCGCGAACTGCTACATGGGCCGGGCAGGGTTGATTAACTCGGGAGGTGCGTCTGCGGGAGATTCGGATCTCGCACAAGCGGTGCGGACAGCTGTGATCAATAAGCGAGCAGGCGGAATGGGACTGATCAGCGGACGCAAGGCGTTTCAGCGGCCACTCAAAGACGGCATCCAATTACTGAATCGCATCCAGGATGTTTACCTTGACGAAAGCGTCACGATTGCCTGACAGACATTTCACTCAACATCCGCCACAGTTCATGAGGTGATACGATGACATTCAAACACGAGGCAGTCAGACCATCGACCACTTGGATTCTTGTCGCAGATCGTGCGCGGGCAAAGTTGTTCGCAGGCGAATGGCCCGAATTGTCTGACTTTCATGAAATCGAAGACTTCGCTCACCCCGAGGGAGGAGCCCATCAACGTGATGTCGAGTCGGACAGACCGGGACTCTTTCGGACATCCAACGGGGGTGGCTCTGCCGCAAGCGACTTGACCGACTTCGTACACAGGACTGCGACGGAGTTTGCTCGAGAGTTGGTTGACAGATTGCAGCACGGAAAAGACACGAACGCGTATGGACGTCTTGTCATCATAGCACCAGCCATGCTTCTGGGATTGCTTCGGGACGAGCTTCCCGCTCCGCTCACCAAACTACTTGTGGCAGATCTGGACAAGGACCTGACACACCAAAATAACGAGTCCATTCAGGCTCACGTACGAGACCTGCTCGCATTACCGTCGGGCCAGACCTGACATTCAGATTAGCGGAGGGAACCATGAGTCGTATTATCTCAGAGCTGGAAGTGGCTGCACTCAAGAGAGAACACTCTGCGCTGGACGATGAGATTTTCAAATGGCGCCAATGGTGGGAACAACTCAATGAGATGGGACAGCCTCACTTTGGTGAAATGGGAGATCGTCTTGCACATTTCCGAGAGCATCTTTCGTCTCACTTTGAACACGAAGAGAGCCAGGGATGCCTGTCTCTGATGAAACATCTTCCGGAGAAAGGGGCGGATCAGGCAGAGGCACTTCGCAAGGAGCACCCGCAGCTGCTTGGCGAGCTCGATCATCTGATATCTCAGCTTCAGCAATGTGAACCGGCATTCACGTGCTGGGGCAGCGCGCGCGAGGAGTTTGAGACATTCCTTGATCAACTCAATTCGCACGAAGAGTCCGAGGACGCTCTCCTGGAGCAGTTGCAGTAGTCATGCCTCATCTTCGGTTTGATCAGACGACGGCCGACTGGGTTGTCTTTGCGCCCCTGCGAAATTTGCGTCCTCACACGAGGTCCGCAGAAGTTTCGAATCGCGGTGCTGCTGGTGTCGACGCTCCCTCGAACTGCCCTTTTTGTCCCGGCAATGAGGGAATGACGCCTCACGAGATTGATGCAGTCCGGGCACAGGACGGAACCGGGACGAATTGGCTTGTGAGAGTTGTCCCCAATAAGTTTCCTGCTCTCCAGATTGAGGAGGACAACCGACAGACTCAGAAGGGTGATTTGTTCCGACAGATGGGAGGGTGCGGCGCCCATGAAGTCCTCATCGAGAGTCCACAACATGATGCCTTCCTTGGCAGTGAGCCAATCGACCACGTCTGTCATGTCATCCGGATGTTGCACAGTCGATATTGTGATCTGATGCGGGATACACGATTTCAGACGATTGTGATCTTCAAGAACCATGGCGAAGGTGCGGGAACATCGCTGCAGCACCCGCACTGGCAAATCATCGCGACTCCTGTAGTGCCTCGAATGTTTCGGCACCAATACATCGAAGCCACTGACTATTTTGACCGAACGGGGCACAGCCTGTATGAGGCGCTTCTGGATGAAGAGCTGAAACGCAACGAACGCGTGATTGTCACGAATGACGAGTTTGTTGCCCTGATGCCCTTCGCCTCTCACCTGCCGTTTGAGACGTGGGTGATTCCACGGCGACAACAGGCCAGCTTTCGCTCGTTTCAGGAATCTCAGATTGAGCCGTTGGCTCACATCCTTCAGGAGATTCTGATCAAACTTTATGTCGGTCTGGAAGACCCGGATTTCAATCTGACGGTCGATACTGCGTCACGGGGGGATGAAGACGAACCATTCTTCCGCTGGCACATCCGCATCCTGCCGCGTCTGACGACGACCGCTGGCTTTGAGTTGGGAAGCGGCATGTCGATCAACACCGTGCTTCCCGAAGAAGCGGCCAAGTTCCTCAAGGGGGGAAATCATACGCTTCAGCAGTCCGATTCTCACGAGAACTGATGGACGACGCTCTGATCGATACGACATGATCATGGCCAACGAAGTGAAGTCAGTGCCATCGCAGACTCATGAATGCTTCGTGGGGTGGCGAGATGAGACGATGTGAGTCGTCCCCGCTGGCCCTTCCGTGTATCGTGAACTCTGGTTTTACATCTCCATCTTCCAGTCAATATGCGGAGTCTGTCCTCTTGGAAGTGTCAGAGATCCCACAGTTCGTACGAAATGCAGGTCGTTTTCGCGAAGTTGTCGCAATTCTGACCAAGCATGGATTGGCCGACTGGCTTTCAACATCGTCGCCGAATTGGGTCCAGCGATTTCGTGGAAAAGATGAGAGACCCGACCGTTGGGAATTAACGACAGAACAACGGCTTCGTGTGGCATTCACGGAATTAGGGACCACGTTCATCAAGTTGGGACAAGTCCTGAGTACCCGTCCCGATCTCGTGGGGTCCGTCTTAGCTGAGGAACTCTCCGAACTCCGAGCCAACACGCCAGCTGACAAGCCCGAACTCGTGCGAGCAATGATTGAGTCGGAACTCGGAAGTCCGGTCGAAGAGTTATTCGCCACGTTTGAATCAACGGCGATGGCATCTGCATCGATTGGTCAGGTGCATCGTGCGACGACTCACTCCGGTCGACACGTTGTCGTGAAAGTTCAGCACGCGGGTATTGAGAAACACATCATCAATGACCTCGAAATCATGTGCAAACTGGCAGAACTCGCGGAGAACCATTCGGCCAACCTGCGTCGTTACCGGCCAGTGAAGACGACTCGCGAATTCCGCAAGACCCTCATGCGCGAACTCGATTTCAACCGTGAGCAAAGAAACATGGTCCGGTTTCGCAGGAACTTCGACGATGATCCCGGCATTGTTTTTCCGGAACCGCACCTGGAGCTTTGTTCGCGACGTGTCCTGACGATGGATCTGTTTGAAGGCATCAGTATCAGCGACAAGAAACAACTGGAATCATCCGGATACGATCTTGAGGTTGTCGCCCGCCGAGGTGCAAATCTTTTTCTTGAGATGATCTTTCGTGATGGCTTCTATCATGCCGATCCGCATCCGGGAAACCTGCTGGTGATGGGCAGTGAATTCTGCGGGTCAGACAAGAAATCAACTACGTCAGCAGAGGGGCCTGTCATCGGCGTTCTGGACTGCGGAATGGTCGGCCAGATTGATGATGTCCTGCGCGAAGACCTGGAACTGGCACTCTATGCGGCCATCAATCAGGACGCTGATCACATGTCGGAAATTGTCGCGCGTCTTGGTGAGGTCCCTGCTGATTTTGATGAAGCAGGTCTGCGGAATGATATTCAGGAGTTTCTGGCGGAATACACCAACCAGACACTCGACAAGTTTGACTTGAGCGGCTGCTTGAACGGCATCATCGACATCATTCGAAGTCATCAGATTTATCTGCCTGCCAAGGTCGCCATGTTGCTCAAGGTGCTGATCATGCTTGAGGGGACCGCTCAACAGTTGAATGCCCGATTCAGCCTGGCTGAGATGATTGAGCCGTATGGCGAGATCGCGATCCGCCGACGGTATTCTCCCAGACGCTTGTTTGCACAGATGAAGTCGAGGTTTCAGGATTGGGATCGTCTCGCAGCGATTCTGCCGAAGGACCTGGCAGACATCCTGCACAACATCAAACGTGGAAAATTCGATGTCCACCTGGAACACCGCAACCTCGAACCAGTTGTCAACCGCCTGGTACTTGGCATCCTGACCGCAGCCCTGTTCATCGGGTCCGCATCCCTCTGCAGCTATGAAGTTCCACCGGTTTACCGTGGATTCTCGGTTCCTGGATGCCTGGGAAGCGCAGTTTCGCTGGCAATGGGATGGTCAATTACACGAGCAATCCATCGATCAGGCCGATTCAAGTAATGTTCGGCCGGGGACTCTTAGCCTGTTATCCGCCTCGTTCTCCGAGTAGTTGAGTGTTGCCGCTGAATCGTCTCGGTGTCGGCTTTGATGCTATCATGGCATCGTCCATGAGCGAGAACCTTCATGACTGGTCGCATTCCCATCATCATTCTCGGCGGCAGTGACAGCCGTCCGGGGCCGGTTCCCGAAGATGTCGAGCATTCAAGGATGCTGCGCGGTTTCAAGGGGGCGATCGCATTACCCAATGGGCGATGCCTGGCACAGGAACTGGTCGAGCGAATTCGCGGCACGGATAGGTTTCAAGATCCCGTCATCGTCGGACCGCGTCGAGTCTACGACGGAATCCTGGACTGCCGGATTGTCGACGTCGAAGGCAATCTGGCCGAAACGCTCAGAGCTGTTCGCACGGAAGTGCTGAGTTACCCGGATCTTTCACAACCGGTCGCCTTCATCGCCTGCGATATCCTGCCAACAACCGATGACTTTCAGCAACTTCTGGAGACGTGCTACTTGCCGAATTCCCAATGCGGTTTGTGGGGACAGCTTGTCGCCGTCGAATCGGTCGACATGGGGGCGAGTGCGTGGAAGCCGGCCTATCAGTTCTTGCCCAGCGAGGGACACTCTCCTCGCACGATGTATCCGGGTCATCTGGTGATTGCACGTCCTGCTGCTCTGCGAATTCGGCTGATGAACCATCTGCTTCAACTCGCTTATCGTCATCGTAACGTCAGGTTGCTCCGACGGCCGATTCCGATGTTCTTCAAAGGGATGGGACAGTTGATAGCCGAGGATTCACGAAACCTGCTCCGGGGTCAACTTCCGGTACTCTCGGTTTCCATCCCCTGGCATTGTCTGTCAGCGTTCCTGCGATTTCACCAAGGCCGACTCTCGGTTCCCGAATTCTCAAGACACGTCATGAAGGTCTTCCTTCATCGCGACGTGCATCACATGCAGCCGCCTGCGGTGGTATTCTCTGTCACGCAGTTGTGTGCATTCGCCAAAGACATCGACACAACTGATGAACTTGCGGAGGTCAGCGAATCGGTTGCTGCGAGTGTGACATCCCCATGAAGTCTCGCCACCACCGGGGATCAGGGCATGACAAAATCATGTTCTTCCGGCCGAACCGTCAGCACCGGACAAGGTGCCTTGCGGATAACTCTCTCCGCTGTGCTTCCGATCAAGACATGGGCCAGACCCGTGCGGCCATGAGTGCCCAGCACGATCATGTCGATCTCCTGCTGTTTGGCATAACGAATGATCTCCACGAACGGTGAGCCAATCTGAACGACTCTTTTGACGTGATCGATACCAATGAGCCAGTCGGATTCCGGGAGATCCTCGATGGCGGTCGCTGCACGATTCTGGAGGTCATTCAGTTCTGCATCAGAAACCGGAGCCCCCATGATTGGGTCGGGCATCGTCAGGGATGCATCCATGACATGAAGCAGATGCAGCTGTGCACCGAACCGCTTGGCGAACTCACAGCCGTAACGTAACGCGTGATTACTGAACTCACTGAAATCAGTGGGAACAAGAAGTTTTTGAAGTTGAATCATCATTGCTCCTTTTGTTTCATGTGCGGCAACGAACTGACCTGAAACTCGACTGAGTGATCGCGTTTAAGTGTCTGCAAAGAGGTTCTGCCTTGGAACTCTGCTGAAAATCACGAATCAGTGCTGACCTCACCGGTAATGTCATTGACATAGGTTGAGATCCTGCGGATCACTTCCATTTGCTGATTGCTGTCTACACCAATCGATTCCAGCGTCGCCAGCAGGTGCTGCACGAAGTGGTTGAAATGCGATTGTTTGATCCCTCGGCCCGAGTGAGCGTACGCAAGGTCGATCTCACTCATGGACGCAGGGCCATCGAGGGCGGCAGCAAAGAACTCCTGCTGCATGTGACGCAAACGATCCATGGACGTGTTTTCAAAAAACGGCGCCAACTCAGGGTCCTTGAGCACTCTGTCATAGAACTCGTTGATCACTCGTTCCACGGTCTCCTGACCGCCAATCTCCTCGTAAAGTGTCGTCTCATCACTCGACATCAGCCTGCTGTCCTGACAGATGGGGGGAATCGTATATTTTACAGAGCCATGGCCTGCCTCCCTGCAGAGTGACCGATCCCAGTCGCCATGCCAAGAGTCTTTTCACAAACTTTCATATCCTCAAGTCGGCTTCGGCTCCAAACGTGCTCGATGAGGACGACATCAGTAAGGATGTTCGCTTGATTGGGGAACGGACTTCACCCCTTCGATGCAGTCCTAATAACCTTCGTGTGAGCGTCTCGTCGCGAGCATCACATCAATGATGGGTTGGTGGACGATCCCTCGACTCCAGAGATTCGGCTCTCCTCGCGACAAGTTATGTGGACCGAAGAGTCGCTGTGCGTTTCTTCGACGTTATTGCTTTTGTGCCGTTTTCGGGATCGTCAAAGAGACTCCTGCAACAATGGCTGTCGACGGCGGGTCGTGACTCATCTCCTATCAACAGAAGCCGACGTGAATTTGTGATGACGAACATGCTCCAGAACGCACACCCTGCGACGAATGGCGCGCTTTGTCGCGATCCACTTGCAACAATAGGCTGTTCATTTGAGGGACCAATTGGCATGAAAATCGCCTGTCAGCCTGTCGGAGATATCCTCCGGAGAGGGTGTGATGGCCAAGGGTTCTCATGTCGATCTGGCGCGTCGCGGGCGATTGGAAATTGACCGCTGGAGAGAAGGTCACCCCTATGATCATCTCGACCTCACAGGGGCGGATCTTTCGGGGATTGATTTGTCCAGTGCTGTTCTTGCCCATGCCCTGCTGAGTGATTGTCAATTCATCGATGCAAAGCTGGATGGTGTCGATCTCTCGAATTCGCATCTCGTTGGAGCAAGGTTTGACAAGGCATCACTGCGACGAGCCAACTTCACCGCAGCCCTGATGACCAACGTGAGTCTCGTGAAAGCTCAAATGGAAGAAGCAACTCTCACCGACGCAGACCTGAGTTGGGCCCAGGCGAACTGTGCGACATTGACGAATTCAGTTCTGACACGTGCCGATCTGATCAATGCTGATTTTTCGAGTGCCGATCTCACGAATGCACAACTGGGAGAATGTGATCTGATTTCGACGGTTTTGAATGATGCGTGTCTCAAACACGCCCATCTTGTGAAAGCGCGCCTGATCAACACTCAGGCCGAACGGGCCGATCTGTCTGGAGCTGCTCTGACAGACGCTCATGTCGTTGGAGTCAACTTTCGATCCGCGAACCTCACTGGCATTAACCTGTCTGAAGCTTGTCTGTCCGACTTGACTCAGGCAATCCTCCGCGATGCGGATCTGACAGACTGCCGCTTGATCGATTCCGTCTTCTGCAAGGCCGATCTCAGAGGGGCCAACCTGGAAAACGCGGATCTGCGTGGATGTGACCTCCGGGAAATCAGTCTGAACGAAACGAAATCCGTACGCGGCATCCTGCTCGACCATGCCTCTGTCAGTGACGAAAAGTTTCTGGCCGCATTGGCGGTATCAAAAACTCCTCCTGAGGGATGCGACGAATTGACCGAACTCTGGTTTGTCACTTCGAGGGGTGATCCCAAGTCACTTGTGTTGCAAAGACGCCCGGTTGATCCCGGAATTTAAGTACATTCTATATTCAAAGTGAAGGAGTGCCTGTTATGCCGCTCTATCAATACGTCTGCCGGAAATGCGAAAAACAATTTGAGATCGAGGAAACAATTGGATTGCACGCACAGCATCGCCAGCATCAATGTCCCAGATGCGGGAGTTCCGAGGTTCAGCAAGTGATCTCGAATGTGACTGTGCAGACAAAACGTAAGGCCTGAATGAGAGAATTGATCGCCCTCATTACCTCAAAATGTGCTCCACTTTTGGCGGTCATGGCATTTGAAACTGGTGTTCCGCAGGCCGGATCGTCATGACCGGGCACGGGGACATCCGCACAACTCTTTCAGCCACGCTCCCGATCATCGCATGAGAGAGTCCGGTCCTGCCGTGCGTTCCCATGACAATGAGATCGATCTCGTGTTCTTTGGCGTATTGGATGATCTCGAGATCGGGCTTGCCCTGCCGGGATGCAATCGTTGTGTGCTTGCCCTGTTTCCAGCTGTGGTCGAGCACATCGGAAAGTTTGGCGAGAACCTCCACCTCTCGCTTGTCGTGAGATTGCGTCCAGACTTCGCGAAACGGCTGCAGGTCAACCCCCATGCCAAAATCGGGAAGCAGGTCCCGGAAGTCCTCGGCCACATGCAAGACATGCAGTTCCGAGTGGAATTTGTCAACGAGCCCACACGCAAAACTCACCGCAGACTGGCGGAAGCGGCTGAAGTCCGTGGGCAACAGGATTCGTTTCAACTCGATCATGACCGGCTCATCCTTCTCAGCTCATTCCGACACTGCAACAGGTGATGGTTCATTTCGCTCGCAGTCGTTTCGTTCACATTTCGGTGGGATCATTAATCTTTCACTAGCCCGTTTTGGGCAAATGTGTGAGAATCCCGCTTCCAGTTGTACGATCGGGGTGATGACTGATCAACAGGTGTTTTTGTTCAGACTTTTGCGGTGCCATTTCGGTGTGTGTAGGAGAGATTGACGGCACACACTGGTTGTCCACATCGAGCCAACTTGGATTTTTGTCAATCATCGACTCAGGAAAATGAGGGAATGCCAACGGTGTCTCGGTTACGGACAGGAATGGGTGGAGTGTGGCACTTTGTAAAAATCGTGGGTCCAATCACACTCGGACTCTGCGGCTTGGTGCTGGTGATCGCCTGGTTGGCGGGTGCATTTGAAGAAAAGATTGAACCGGGTGAGCATGACGTCTCGGTTCGTCGCATGGCCGAAGGCCCAGCCGGTGAAGTGCATGAAGTCTTCAAAGAATATGAAGAGGAAGCTCTCGGCACGTTGAAGGCAGCCGATCGGACGGCTGTCTCCTCTCGTGTGATGGCCCGTATCGATGAGATGCTGGTGAGTGCTGATGACGTGGTCGAGGCCGGTCAGACCCTGGCTCGTCTCGAGAAAGACGACTTTCGAGCTCGCCTCAATCAGGCTCAGGAGTCGCTCACGGCTGCGACTGCCAAGCAAACAGAAGCTCGGACATCGTTCCAGCGGATCGAACGCCTCCGTGATAACAACGCAGCCACTCAGTCTCAATTTGACACTGCCAAAGCTGCCATCGACGTGGCCGAGGCAGATGTCCGACGGGCACAACAGGCGGTGATTGAGGCAGAAACGATGCTCTCCTTCACCGAAATCTCGGCCCCGCGGGCAGGCAGGATCGTGGACCGGTTGGCAGAACCGGGGGATATGGCACTACCGGGGCAGCCGCTGTTGACCCTGTATGACCCGGGGTCACTGAGACTGGAAGTTCCGGTTCGCGAAGCACTCGCTCTCAAGCTGGAGCCGGGGGCCGAGGTCGTGGTCCATATCGATGCTCTCGATCGAGACTTCACCGGCAAGGTGGCTCAGCGGGTCCCTCAGGCGGAGGCGGCAAGTCGCTCGTTTCTGGTGAAGGTCGACCTGCCCGCAGCAGACGGACTGTTTGAAGGCATGTTCGGCCGCCTCAAGATTCCCGTCGGGACAAGACGACACCTTTGCCTGCCGACGGCTGCGATCCGCGAGATTGGTCAGCTGCAGTTTGTCGATGTGATCCGCCCCGACGACACGCTCGAACGGCGATTCATCAAGACCGGTCGGCAGGGAATTCCCGGAAAGATCGAAGTGCTCAGCGGCGTGGAGGCTGGCGAACGAGTCATGCTGCACGATGAAAGCGACGTTCACTCGCTCGACATCCACACCCCGACGCCGGACCTGGAGTCGAATAAGGAGAACGAGGAGGACGTGCAGCCGTGACGGAGAACGATAAGCTGCCACCAATGACACGCCTCGTTGCCATGTTTCTGCGGGGCGATGTCGCTCTCCTGCTGATCTTGGTTTCACTGATGCTCGGCGCTGCGGCGCTGTACCTCACGCCACGTGAGGAGGAGCCACAGATCGTCGTGCCGATGGCCGATGTGCTCGTGTCCGCACCCGGATTGTCGGCCCGCGAGGTCGAGCAGCAGGTGACATCGAAGCTGGAGAAATTCCTCTATCAGATCGATGGCGTCGAGTACGTGTACTCGATGTCGCAACCGGGCCGAGCGATCGTCACTGTACGATTCTACGTCGGAGAGGACCGCGAGGATTCGCTGGTCAAGCTGTATAACAAGCTCAACTCAAACAGCGACACGATTCCGGCGTCCGTCTCTGCCTGGGTGGTGAAGCCGATCGAAATTGACGACGTCCCAATCGTGAACGTGACCTTATGGTCCAGGGAGATTGGCAGGTATGGCGACTTCGAACTCAGAAGAATGGCCGAGCAGATCCAATATGAACTGCAGGCCATTCACGATACCAATCGTGTGACGGTGATCGGGGGCCGGCCGCGACAAATCCGTGTCGAACTCGATCCGATCCGACTCGCATCACGTGGGACCTCATCGTTGAAGGTGGCGGATGCTCTGAAGGTGAGCAACGTCAATTTGCCTGCCGGCACGTTTGATCAACAGAACACGGAATTCCTCCTCGATGCAGGGACATTCTTCAACAGTGAAGAGGACTTGCGAAATGTCGTTGTAAACGTCGTCGGCGGGCGACCGGTGTATCTGAGAGATGTCGCTGACGTGATCGACGGTCCTGCTGAAGTTGAGAGCTATAGCTGGATCGGTTTTGGGTCGGCGGCCGATGTAGATTTCCCGAAAGGGTTGGAGAACAAGCCCGTCGACACCAGTGACGCGCAGCAGGACTTGAGTGTCTATCCGGCGGTCCACATTGCTGTCGCCAAGCAGAAGGGCCGCAACGCGGTCTGGGTCGCTGATGGGGTCCAGCACCGGATGTCAGAACTGGCAGACACGCTTCTGCCGGAGGGCGTCAACTATCGCATCACTCGCGACTATGGAGAGACCGCAGACGAGAAGGTGAACGAGTTGGTTGAAGGATTGGCGGTCGCTGTCATCACGGTGATCGGACTGATCGGATTTTCGCTCGGCTGGCGAGCGGCCCTCGTCGTCGCCGTCGCCGTCCCCGTCTGCTACAGCCTGACCTTGTTTATCAACCTGATGGTTGGATACACGATCAATCGTGTGACCATGTTCGCTCTCATCCTCGCGTTGGGGTTGCTCGTTGATGACCCGATTACCGACGTCGAGAATATCGCCCGTTACTTTGGGATGAAGAAATATCCACCGAAAGAAGCGACGCTGCGCGCAGTTCAGGAGGTGCGGCCCGCATTGATCCTGTCGACACTCGCCATCATCGCGAGCTTTCTCCCGTTGGCGTTCATCACTGGCATGATGGGACCGTACATGGCTCCGATGGCCCTCAACGTTCCCCTCACGGTGACCATGTCGACGGTGGTCGCATTCGTGATGACGCCGTGGCTGGCCATGGTCGCCCTCGGTAGTGAGGACGAGTCCCTCGCTGAGGGAGAGGGATATGACATCACCAAAAGACCGCTCTATCACGTGTCGAGGGTTCTCCTCGGACCGATTCTCGACCGACGCTGGTTGAGTTGGGGTGTGTTGATCCTGATCGCGGTCCTTCTCGGAGCGGCCATGCTGCTCCCCATGTTCCGGGCGGTCCCCCTCAAGATGCTGCCTTATGACAACAAGAATGAGTTCCAGGTCGTCATCGACATGCCCGAGGGGACGACGCTCGACCGCACCAACGCGGCTGCCCTCGAAATCGGCAACTACCTCGCCGGGCTCAGCGAGGTTCAGGACTACGAAATCTATGTCGGCGAAGGGTCCCCCATGGACTTCAACGGCATGGTCCGCCACTACTTTCTGCGAGAGGAACCTTATCAGGCGGACATCCGGGTCAATCTCGTCGACAAGGACATCCGCGTCCAGCAGTCGCACGAGATCATCCTCCGCATCCGTCGCGACATTCAGCAACTGGCGGACGCGGTCGGAGGCAACGTCAAGCTGGTCGAAGTCCCCCCGGGTCCCCCCGTCATCGCGACGATCACTGCTGAAGTCTACGGTCCCGATGATGCGTCCTATGATGAACTCGGACAGGTCGCGACCGTGGTGGAAGAGCGATTGTTCCGCGAGCCGGGTATCGTCGATGTCGATAGCAGCCTGGAAGCCGAACAGACGAAGTGGGTGTTCGTCACCGACAAGGCCAAAGCGGCCCTGTCCGGTCTGTCGACGGATGACATTGCACGCACGCTGCAACTGGCACTCGATGGTCTGAAGACAACGATCATGCATCAGCCGGATGAGATCAATCCGCTCTGGATTGAGCTGCGCGTGCCTCGTGCCCAGCGCAGCGCGATCGACGACCTGCGAGAAATGTATGTGCAAGGTCAGGACGGGCAGATGGTGCAACTCGGAGCCGTCGGTCAGTTCGTGGAAGAAACCCAAGACACCACGATCTATCACAAGAACCTCAAACGGCTGGTGTACGTTTACGGAGAAGTCGCAGGTCGCTCTCCCGCGGATGCCATTCTTGACATGCAGTTCGATCGACAGGCCGAACCCTTGCCGAGCGATGCAACACCACCGGAACCTCGTCCGACCGCCGAACGCACCTGGTGGGCCCCCGGCGGAGGCGACCCGTGGTACATCCCGGACGCCTACCACATTCAATGGGCCGGCGAAGGGGAGTGGAAGATCACGCTCGACGTGTTCCGCGACCTCGGCCTGGCCTTTGCAGCTGCGCTGATGGGCATCTTCGTCATCCTGATGTTCCAGACCGGTTCACGCGTGCTCCCGGTCGTGATCATGCTCGCAATCCCGTTGTCGCTCATCGGCATTATGCCCGGCTTCTGGATTCTCAACGTGATCGTCAATCGTCCGGTCGGCGGTTTCGAGAACCCGGTCTTCTTCACAGCCACAGCCATGATCGGCATGATCGGTCTGGCGGGTATTGTGGTGCGAAACTCCGTGGTGTTGATCGACTTTATCGACATGGCCCTGAACGAAGGCATGAGCCTCCGCGAAGCCACGATCCAAAGCGTCGCCATCCGTACCCGCCCAATCCTGTTGACCGCAGGCACCACCCTGCTCGGCAACTGGGTCATCACCCTCGACCCGATCTTCTCCGGCCTCGCCTGGGCCATCATCTTCGGCATCCTGACCTCGACCGTTTTCACGCTCGTCGTCATCCCCGTCGTCTACTGGCTGCTCAAACAGCCAACGACGTCTGAGTGACGGCTACAAGAAGAGTTGTCGTTAAATTGCAGCACTAGCCGAGAAAGCTTTGACAAAGAATCTCCTTGGGATGTGATACACACTCCTGCGATCAGAGAGGACGACCATCCTGGGTGTTCAACTGATACGAATTCCTTCTGGCTGGTTCATTCGTTCGATCTGGCCTGATCGTCTTCGGATGAGGGCGCAATCCGTTCGGCTTCGTCGTCAGCTGCCTTGCGACGTGCTTGCTGGCGGAGACGTGAGTTCTCGTCGGGGAAGATGCCGTCGAGAAATTCGTCGGGGGTCATCTCGTTGTACCGACCGAGATGTTTGTAGATCGATTCGATCTGTTTGAAGTCCTCGTTGTTTTCCACGAAGTCCTTCACCATTTCGTTCTTCTGAGCGATGATCGGATTCGTCGTCTGCTGCACCTGCCCCTGTCGGATCTCGTCCAGTGTGAGAGCCTGTCCTGTCAGGGCTTCGGAAAGCGTTCCCAGATAGCTGGCATACATGAACAGGATCGAGAATCCCATCAACGCTCCGACCGAGAGGAAGATGCCGAAGCCACTGATCTGGCCGATGCGGCGCAGGTTGATTGCTGAGTGCTCCCGGTAATCGTCGGAGAGTCGTCCCAAACTTTCCGTCAGTTCTCCGGTGAGTTCCCCCGATTGAACGGCCTGGAGGAAATCGTCTGGAAACACCTCCGCTTGTTGCAAGGCGGTGTAGTAGTCCCTGCCTTGGTCGACTGAGCGTACGATGTCCTGTTCGTGGGATTGATAGAGACGGTTCTGGGTGCTTCGCAGTCCGAGTTGCATCGCCGTTTTGGCGTTCATCCCTGCGTCAACGGCGGTTCCGAATGCCCAGGCAAACCGAGACAATGCGAGTTCCCTGATTGTGCTGCCGAGCAGCGGAATGGACAGCGCGAGTCTCATCGGCAAATTGCCAAACCAGCCCGATCTGATTCCCGTGACAACCAGAAACAACCCGAGAGTTCCCGCCAGCACTGCCCCCCAGAAAAGTACCAGATTTCCCAGCGGCGACAGCCCCAGCATGAACACATCGGGAGCCACGAGTCCTGAGATTCTCGTCTCCAAGACATGCAGGACGACAAAGAACACGCTGACCACCGCAGCGGCAGCAGACAGTTGCAGAAGCGGCCACGTCACTCCCTGCCAGAATGTGCGCTTCATTCGCACGATGGTCCGATAGTGATCAGCCATTTTCAGACACGCCTGATCAAGCTTGCCGGTCTCCTCCCCAACCCGGACCATCTCAGTCAGTAAAGCCGGGAAACACGGGGCTTCCTTGATCGCCTCAGCCAAAGTCTGTCCAGCCTGCAATCGCTCTTGCACGCGCTCGAAGGTGCCGCGAGTCCGCCCTCGCTGGAAACGACATTCATTCTCCCAAGCCTGAGCAATCGGGATCCCAGCCTTCAACGATGATCCCAATCGAAAGCAGATCTTTTCGAGATGCGAGGCTGGCAGTTGAGACCCGACCGAAGGTTTCGACACTGTGAGTTCTGTATTCACGACGGCTCTTGAACGTGAGAGGGTTGCGCAGAAAGAATGTTTACGGAGTCAAATGTCCGCAACAACGAGCACCCGCAACACAATCCTACGCACGCGTCTCCGTGCAAGAAACCCGTCAATTGCCACTGCACAGCGGAATGAGTTCTAACAGTTTCGCTCAATGACTGAATTCTACCGGTTAACAACCTTGCGTCACTGTCGTGAGCAGTCCCATGAATCATGCAATGCGGCGTTAGGTGCGTGAAACGAAAGGGAGCCAAGGAGTCTTCGTCTCCCACGTGCCGTTGTCTTGCCAGGAAGCATCGAATTCGTACCCAATTGGTTCCTGAGAGCGTGTCAATTAATTGACGAATTGACGAATGAGTGGAACAAGGAGTACGGCTCTGGTTTTGGAGACCATTCAGGGAAAGCGTTGTACTCATGAAACGCGAATTGAAGCCGTGTGGCGGGAAGGATCCCAGCGATTTAACGAACGCACGATGCCAGATCCTGAAGCATCTGATCCCCTCACGAATTGGCCTCGGTCGACCGGTAGTGTTTCCGCGGCGCGACGTCTTCAACTCGATCTTCTACGTGTTGCGCAGTGGTTGTCACTGGCCCATGGTTCCCAAAGATTCCCCTCTGCGGAAACCGTCTTCAAGATCTTCGATCGCTGGCGATTGAATGGCGTCTGGGAACGGATCCACAACACTCTCGGACGCCGTACGCAATCGAGGATCGTGGAACGCACGTTCGCCTGGCTGGGCGGCAGCCCCGACACAGCAACGATTACGAACGAAATCCCGCAACCAGCGAATCCGTGATCCAAATCGCCATGATCCATCTGATGCACAAACGTCTCGAAACCACAAAGATCATGAATCAGAAAACTGGCTCTGAGGACAGAGACCTGACGCGTTCTAAAACTCTTACGGCGAACACGGTCATTCGAAGTGAGTCCGGTAAAAGAAGCAAAGAGTGTCATCAGGAATAATATGATGTTTCGACGGAGATGACTTTTCACTGGGCAATTGGCATGCGATGTGCGATCAATTGAGAACATGCTCACGATGGTTCGGACAAACCCATTTCGGAGGGCCGAACTGTTGCGAGTCGGTATTACCAAATCATCCAAGTTTAACTCAGGTGTCACCATGTCATTTGCCATAAAAGAAACGTTACAAGGGAACATCATCGAGGTCGAGTCCTCCGGCAAGCTCACGAAAGAGGCGTACGAACGGTTTGTTCCAATCACTGAGGCCAAGATCAAGGAGCATGGCAAGATTCGCATTCTGTTCATCATGAATGACTTTCATGGTTGGACAGCCAGTGCGGCGTGGGAGGACATCAAGTTCGACCTGCATCACTTCAGCGACATTGAACGGCTGGCAATCGTCGGCGAAACAAAATGGGAAGAGGGGATGGCAGTTTTCTGCAAACCGTTTACGACGGCTAGGATCAAGTACTTCGATCACGCTGATATCGACAAGGCTCGCGAGTGGATTCGGGAATAAGCGAACAGAAAACGATCGTCATGAAACGCAGCCTTCTCATCCAAGTGGCAGCTTTTGTAAGCATCTTGATCCTGTTGAATTTGTTCTTCCATCTGCACATTTCCTTCATCGGCAGTTTCTTGTTGACGATTGGATTGAGCTTCCTGATGAGCGCCTTCATTAGGACGTGAGTTGCAGTTGAAAGTTGATGAGAGAGAATCACCCGGTTCGGTCTTTGAAACGAGAGCGTGTACGCCAAACTCAATTGAGTCAGAAGTGAACAATGAAAATGTACAATTATTGCGCATGGTTCTTGTTGGCCTCGCTGGTCGAGCGAGGTTAAAAGGAGTCCGCTGTCAGGAGTCCAAAAGATGCGGGTGCTGGTGAATCACAGACGGTTGTCGAATCCGACGCGATGGCGACCGTTGAAGCGGCTTTGAAGGATGGAGATGCGACAGCCGTTCCGACGGCAGTCGACCACGTGAAGCAAATAGGTAACACAGCAGGCTTGGCGAGCCTGCTCCTACAAGGTCTCAGCAACGACAAAGTTGATGTCCGCGAGACTTGCAGTCAGCAGTTGGTAAACATGGCTCCGGACAATCAGGAAGTCGATGATGCTCTAATGGAGACGGGGCTTAAGGACCAGGATTCCGTCGTCGGCAAACATGCGGCTGAGGCGCTGGGACGGATTGGTCCTGCCGCAAAAGTTGCTGTCCCGGCATTAGATCAGTTGCAACGAAACCCGGTTCAAGAGGACGATGTACGAAAAGCTGCTTCATTGGCTTTGGAACAAATCAACAAGGAACTGGAGTCGCCCGCAGACGTACAGTGAAACCTTCTTCTTATCACAAGGCATCATTCTCCATGCCCAATCGAACAACCTGTGAAACAATTCTGGAAGTACTGGCCCAATGCGAAGTGAGACAGATATTCGGCGTTGTTGGAGATGCGATCAATCCGCTCGTGGATGCAATCCGGCGTGACGATCGGTTTGAGTGGTTGCACGTGCGACACGAAGAGGCGGGAGCATTCGCAGCCAGCGCGCAGGCGAAACTCACGGGTAAGCTCGCTGTCTGTGCCGGGACAGTCGGCCCCGGAGCCATTCATCTGTTGAACGGTCTCTACGATGCCAAGAAGGACTCTGCCCCTGTACTCGCGATCACTGGACAAGTGCCTCGCTCGGAAGTCGGCAGCGATTATCATCAGGAGGTGAATCTCGATGCCTTATTCAGCGATGTCTGCGTCTTCAACCAGACACTCAACAGCGTCGACCAACTGCCACGGCTGATTCAACAGGCGGTCGAGACGGCCCTCTCAAGACGAGGCGTTGCTCACTTGTCGATCCCTGCTGACTTGGGAGCAGCGAGCGTCGAACAACCAAATGAGCTGATGCCCATCGCACGGGCCATGAGTGAGTCGACGCCATCTCTCGAAGAGGTTGGACGTGCTGCGGAGCTATTGGACAATGCAAAGTCGGTCGCCATTCTGTGTGGCTGCGGGTGCCGAGACGCGACGACGGAGTTACTGACTCTCGCTGAACGCTTGCAGGCTCCGATTGTCCACGCTTTACGTGGGAAAGACCTCGTCGCATACGACCATCCACTGTGGATTGGCGGGACAGGCCTGCTCGGTTCCAAGCCCGGCATGCAGGCGATCGATGAATGTGAGGCCCTGTTGATGGTTGGCACCGACTTCCCTTATCGCGATTGGCTGCCGCACGGGAAGCCGGTCGTTCAAATCGACGTCCGAGCGGAACACATCGGAAAACGCTGCCCCGTCACGGTCGGTCTGGTGGGACATGCACGACCGACGCTGGCCGCGATGGCTGATTGCATTTCGCGGGAGAACGACTCCAAGTTCCTTAAGGACATCCAGGAAAGACACGTTCATTGGGAGCAGTCCATGCATTCGGAGTCGGACATTCATCGCAGTAATGATTTGATTCATCCGCAGGCGATCGCCCGCATCGCGAGTGAATTGGCTGACGAAAATGCTGTCTTCTGTGTCGACACCGGAGAGGTCTCCGTCTGGGGGGCACGGCATGTGCAAATACGAGGTACACAGCGTATGCTGATGTCGTTCAATCTTGCCTCGATGGCTTTTGCGATGCCCGGTGCTCTGGGGGTGCAGGCCCTCGATCGGAGTCGACAAGTCATTTCGCTCTCTGGCGACGGAGGCTTCAGCATGCTGATGGGGGACTTCATCACGGCTTGCAACTTCGACCTGCCGATCAAGGTCATTGTGTTTAACAACGGCAAGCTCGGGCTGGTCAAAATGGAGATGGAAGTGGCCGGCTATCCAGAGTACGGCACGGATCTGAAGAATCCCGATTTCGCAGCGATCGCACGCACATGCGGCGGCGGAGGCATTCGTGTGATTGAGCCGGGACAATTGTACGACGCGATCAAATCGGCCTTCACAACCGCCGGCCCCTTCCTTGTGGACGTTGTATGCAATGGCGAGGAGTTGACGATGCCTCCCAAGATCGAACTCTCACAGGCGTGGGGATTCAGCCTCTCGAAAATCAGGGAACTGGTTCTTGCAGTCACTTGATCCCGTCGGCCTGAGCCTCGTCAGTCATCCGAGAGACCCAAGACCGTCAAAGAGAACTGCCGCTCGTTATTCCTTTCCATTTCCAGCAGGTTGTTGAAAAGTTCCTGGATGCGCGGCAGAGGGGTCTCGTCTGTCAGTTCGTGATAGAGTTCAATCAGAGACTGGTCGAAGGCCAATACACTCGCGAGGATTTCCTCAGCACTCATGTCATCGCTGAGTTGGATTCCCTTCAACGCAGAATCGACAGACTCCTCGGGAACGAACCGGAGCCAGGTGTTGAGCACGCCCTGAGCCGTCCCATGTTCGTATCGTGCGAGTGCCCTGTTGAAGTTCACTTCATGCCGGGCAATGTGCTTCGTCAACAAGCGGAGTCGTTCGTCTGTCTCGTGCACGCTCAGTTCGTCCAACTGTTGAGACAGTGAACGGTGATAGGCTCGAATGTGCTCCAGGATATCTTTGACCTGATAGACGGGCATGGCAACCGCTCCACATTACAGGAAATTGCAGATCATCAACTGCTCAATAGAAGCTGCAAACGGCATACCTCTTAACGACAAAGACCTCAGACCAGAAGTCACAGAAACTGTCTCTATTCGGGGGAATGCCCAGGGCACGTTGTTTATGCCGCCGTGGGAACCAGTGGCAAATGCGTCAGTTTGCCATTCTCGATCATCAGGAAAGTCGATTCGGGGACGCGTGTCCAATGATTGGACACTTCATCCAACGGTTCCGAGACAACGACCACCGCTCCAGAAGGGAGTGGTTCGTATGTGTCGTGGAGTTCCTGCAGAGCATGCAGATGTTGACCGTGATACAGCGAAGGAGAGTTCGCATCGCTCGAGTAGCGGACTCCATAGAGACGAGTTCCGTCACTCATCGCTGCACTAAAAGTGAAGGGTTGCTGAATCCCTGCTTCCTTGCGAACACACTCGACATGGCCGACCGTGCGTTCAATTGCAGCTTGCGGGTCGTCCTTGAGTCCGAAGGTCAGTGCGAGGAAAAACAAAGCCTCGGAGTCCGTTGATCCACGAATGTGTGGGAACAAGTCTGGAGCAACCTTGAACAGCAGCCGCCGTTTGATTCTCGAGAACTCCGGAACCATGCCGTTGTGTTGAAATAACCAGTCTTCAAACGCAAAAGGATGACAGTTCGACTGCTGGACGGGAGTCCCCGTCGCTGCACGCACATGAGCCAGAAACAGTCGAGAGGAAATGTGAGCGGCCAGATGTTTGAGATTCAAATCATTCCACGCAGGATGCGTCTCATGATAGCAACCCGGCTTCTCCGCGTTCCCATACCAGCCAACGCCGAACCCGTCACCATTGGTTGTGACGATGTTCTCGCGTGCGTGGCGGCTCTGATCGATGAGCGAATGATCCGGACGAGTCAGCAGTGTGCTCATGAGCACGGGTGGACCCGAGTAAGCCAACCAGCGGCACATGGGAACTCCTCGCTCTCACGGTTCAGGGAATCATGGATGGTTTCGTAGAAAGCTCTCAGGAAAACCGATCAGCGTTGGCTGTGTTCCAGTCATCTCGTAAATGTTCCGGGACCTGATCTCCCAGCAAAATACCAGCCTCAAGTGTCGGGTAGAGTTGTTCGTAGGATTGCACGAGGGTCGGATTCACACGTCGCATGAGCAGTCGCTGATTCAGCTGTGAAGGACTGTCGAGTCCGAGAGATGCGATCAACTGATTGAAACTCAAGACCGTATTGCGGTGATAGTTAAAGACGCGTTCTGCCTTGAGCGGCACCACGAGTGCGCGCACGCGTTGAGGATCTTGTGTTGCGACCCCCACAGGACATCTGTTGGTCTGGCAGCGCATGGCCTGGATACAGCCGAGGGCAAACATCATGCCGCGAGCCGCGTTGCAGTAGTCGGCTCCGATGGCGATGCGGCGAGCCATCTCAAATGAACTCGTCACCTTGCCGCTGCAACCAATCTTGATCTGTCCGCGAAGTCCGCAACCTATCAGGGCATTGTGCACGAAGATCAATCCTTCGGTCAGCGGCGTCCCCACATGGTCCTCAAACTCCAACGGGGCAGCCCCCGTGCCCCCTTCACTCCCATCGACGATGATGAAATCCGGCTGAATCCCTGTCTCCAGCATTGCCTTGCAGATCCCGAAAAACTCGCTGGGACGACCAATACAAAGTTTGAAGCCAGTGGGCTTGCCGCCTGTTGCCTCTCGAAGTGTTTGCACGAACGTCAGTAACTCGCGAGGAGTCTGGAAGGCCGTGTGATAGGGAGGGGAAATGCACTTTTCACCAACTGGGACTCCGCGAATTTCAGCGATTTCCGGTGTGACCTTCTCAGCCGGCATCACTCCCCCCAGGCCCGGCTTCGCTCCCTGTGAGAGCTTGACCGACACGCATTTCACATGGTCATGCTGAGCTTTCTGAGTGAAGGTATCGAGATCGAATTGGCCGTCCCTGGTGCGGCAACCGAAGTATCCGCTGCCGATCTCCCAGACCAGATCGCCCCCCGGTTCCAGATGGTACTTGGTGAGTCCCCCTTCGCCCGTATCGTGTGCAAAGCCTCCCATTTTCGCACCCGTATTGAGTGCACGAATCGCGTTACTGCTGAGCGAGCCGAAGCTCATCGCGGAGACGTTGAACAACGACATTTCGTAGGGTTTTTGACACTGCGGCCCTCCGATCTTCACCCGCTCCTGATAGTCAGGCAGCCCCCCGTTGGTGGATGGTGGTTTTCCGCTTGTAGCCGATGTGGGTCGCCCTTGGCGGGCATCGCTCTGTCCCGATTCACTCGTCCCACGGGCATGCTTGGGAGCGATGGAATGCGTGAACCATTCATACCCCGAAGCATAAACGTTGAGTTCCGTGCCAAACGCCTTCTCGCCGTGTGCGTCCTTAGCCCGCTCGTAGACCAGCGAACGGGCGTCTCGACTGAATGGCTTACCGTCGGTGTCACGTTCAATGAAATACTGCTGAATCTCCGGGCGGATGTCCTCAGCGAACCAGCGAAAGTGGCCGAGGATCGGGTAGTTCCTCAGCACACTGTGATGCGGTTGAAAGAAGTCGTAAACCCCGATCGCAAGTGCGAACGCGCATAGGGTTGCCGGAAGATGCCATGCCCAATGGGTGAGCATGCCGAGTGCGATAAATGCAACTAACAGGAGGACCACGATCACGATCGGGAGATATCTCAAAGCCTGATCCCTTCTGCATGGGGCACTACTCGTCAAAGGCCTCTCGTCAATGATTAGACGTCATGCAGTGTCTGAGTTGCAACTAAGTTTCCGCTCAGGCTATCCAATCACTTCGGTGTTCGGCATGCCTCATGCACAGTTCAACTCAAGCAGTTTTCACTTCACGCTTTGGTCGAGTCTGATTTCAAGTTAATCCATGAAAGTGTTCCTTGACACACGGTCTCCATTCACAGCGATCGGAGAATCCTCCTCGATTGTCTGCAAATGACTGCATTTCTCAGGGGAAAGAGCATTCACCCTTTCGATGAAAATGTTCGATCCATAAACTCGACTTGTCTGAGGAATCACCACGTCCCCCATCAAGGTTCCCCTGCGAATTCGATGCCGCAGCTTTTCTCACGATCCGCGGACATGATGTTGCAAGCCGTTCTGATCGGCGGAATCTTGCTGGTGACGCTCCTCTTCTCAGCTCTGTTTGCTGTCGTACGTTCGCCAGATATCACCAATCAGAATGTCACGATCGAACAGACCGTGCCGTTCAGTCATCAACATCACGTGGGAGACATCGGCATCGACTGTCGCTACTGCCATCAATCAGTCGAGACATCAGCCATTGCAGGAGTGCCTCCGACGCAGGTCTGCATGAATTGTCACCGCGAACTCTGGAATCAGAGTGAAATGCTGGCCCCCGTTCGAGAGAGTTGGGAAACAGGTCAACCACTGGTCTGGAACCGTGTGCATGACCTTCCAGACTACGTCTATTTCAATCACAGCATTCATATCCACAAAGGAATTGGTTGTTACGAATGTCACGGCGAGGTCGACCAGATGCGGCTCACGCGCCAAGCTGAGCCACTCACGATGCACTGGTGCCTCGACTGCCATCGCAACCCCGAAGCACACGTGCGTCCACGATCCCTCGTGTTCACCCCCAAACCACTCGAGGACCTGGCTGACACGACAGAGTTTCAAGAGGCGGTCGCAACTTTGCTCGCACAGGATGCTCGCGACGATTCAGGCGTCGTTGAACTGCTACGACAAAGATTGGCGACGGACTATCACCTGGATGAACGCACTGACTGTTACACCTGTCATCGTTAGTTGGACAATCACTGATGACCCGGGATTTCGTACCGCTGGACCTATCGAGAGCAGACCCGTCACCTGCGGGTGAATGTGCTGCGAAGGAGCGTGGTTCGACGTGGTGGCGAAGTCTTGACGAACTGGCTCAGACTCCTGAATTTGAAGAATACCTTCATCGCGAGTTCCCCGAGAACGCTGATGCGTGGCTGAAAGGATCGCGTCGCGACTTTCTCAAACTGATGGCTGCGTCGTTTGCACTGGCCGGTCTGACAGGCTGTGACGTCCGACAGCCACAGGAGAAGATCGTCCCGACGGTCAAATTGGCCAGACATCAGGAGCCGGGCAAGTCGGAATACTTCACAACTGCGATGGAACTCAGTGGAGTCGCGTCTGGACTGGTGGTGAAGACTCAGAGCGGCCGACCGATCAAGGTCGAAGGAAACCGCAAGCATCCGTCAAGCAGAGGGGCGACGAGCATCTTCGCTCAAGCCGCGACGCTCGACCTCTATGATCCGGACCGACTGACGACGGTTCAGCACCGCGGAGCCATCGTGTCGCCTGAGGAGTTCAGGCAGGAAATGGCAGCACTCCGACAACTTTGTGATGCGTCACAGGGTGAAGGCCTGCGGTTCCTGCTGCGACAAACGACGAGTCCTACAGTCCATCGCTTACTGAACGAGGTCCAACAACGCTGGCCCCAATCACGCTGGTACGTGTACGACCCGGTCTGCACGGATGCTGTCGCCGACGGGATGCGACTGGCATTCGGCGATGACGCAGTTTCTCTGCATCCTGTCTATCACTTCGATCAAGCAAGCGTTGTCCTCAGCATCGATTGCGACTTTTTGGCTGCACGAGAGCGACCACTCAACGAGATTGCTGACTTCGTGTCCGTCCGTCGCATCGCCGGGCGACAAAGCGAAGAGGGATCTGTGACCACTCCGTCGATGGTCAAGCTGTTTCATCTGGAATCGTCACCAACGTTGACAGGTGCCAAGGCCGATCAGCGGCTGATTGCGGGTCCCGAGGTAATGCTGTCTGTGCTCACGGCAGTCGCCAAGAAGTTGGAAGCCATCGATGCAACGATCGAAACAGCTGGTGACCTGGTGACCGATGCCCAGACTGCGTGGGTCGACAAGGTTGTGAGTGACCTGAAATCAGCCGCTGATCGTCGATCGGCCGTCGTAGCAGTCGGCACGTCTCAGCCGCCAGACATTCACGCATTGGCTCATGCGATGAATGTCAAACTGGGAGCGGTCGGACAAACGGTTGAGTTCCTAGCATCGCCGCTCCTTCGAACGAATGCCGGGGCACAGTCCGATGCGGCTGGTCTCTCCGCACTCGTCGACGAGATGGCTCAAGGTAGTGTGCAAACGCTCGTAATCCTCGATGGGAATCCCGCCTTCGATGCCCCTGCGGACGTTGACTTCGCCCAGGCTCTCATGCGGGTTTCACAGTCAATCGCGTTGGCATCCTCGGAGAATGAATCAACACGAATGTGTGAATGGGTTGTTCCTCAGTCGCACTTCCTTGAGTCCTGGGGGGACGTGCGTTCGGTCGACGGCATCGCGTCGATCGTCCAGCCGTTGATCGAGCCGTTGTATGACAGCATGTCGATCGTCGAACTGTTGTCCACGCTGCTCGCTCTCGATTCGGACGGGTATGCGACGGTCCGACAAACATGGCGTGACCCACTGGCGAGTGACGACTTTGACACGGCCTGGGAGTCTGCATTGCAGCGCGGTGTTGTCGATGAACCACCAACCGATACTGGTGACGTCACGCTGGTGTCCAATCTGTCGGAGCGATTGAACGCCGTAACAAAAGATCGATCGACGTCCGACGGCTGGACGGTTCTTTTTCGACCGGACCCGACGGTCTGGGATGGTCGCTATGCCAACAACGGCTGGTTGCAGGAGTTGCCCAAGCCGTTGAGCAAATTGACGTGGGACAACACGGCCTGGATCAGCCCGCAAGACGCCCGCAGTGAGGGACTGTCGAATGGCGATGTCGTCACGCTGGCTGATGGTCTGCGAGAGATTCAAGTCCCGGTGTGGATCATGCCGGGACAGGCATCCGGGTGTCTGACTCTGTTCTTCGGCTACGGTCAGGCTGCTATCGGTCGCGTTGGTAGCGGCACTGGGGCCAACGTCTTTCCTCTGCGGACAAGTGACGAACTCTGGACACGTACTGGTATCAAACTGACTGGAACCGGAAAAACGGAGTCCCTCGCCTGCACGCAGCACCATCATCTGATGGAAGGACGCCATCTGGCCCGCGCGGGCACGCTCGCAGAATACGAGGACAACCCGGAACATCCCACGTTTGTCTATCCACCCGAGCCAGACGTCGAGGCGAACTTCTATGAGGAGTGGTCCTACGAGGGACACAAGTGGGGCATGACCATCGACCTCACTGCCTGCACCGGTTGTTCCGCGTGCGTGATCGCCTGCCAGTCAGAGAACAACATTCCGGTCGTGGGGAAGGACGAAGTTTGTCGCAATCGCGAGATGCACTGGATTCGTGTCGACACATGGTTTGAAGGCGAAGGTGACGAGCCAGCACAAACCTTGCATCAGCCAGTCCCCTGCATGCACTGCGAACAGGCTCCCTGTGAGGTTGTCTGTCCGGTAGCGGCCACGAACCACAGCGAAGAGGGCCTCAACCAGATGGTTTACAACCGCTGCGTGGGGACTCGCTACTGCTCGAACAACTGCCCGTACAAAGTCCGGCGATTCAACTTTCTGGAGTTTGCCGACAGCTTCATTTCGTCGGACAGCCTCACGTTGCTGTCAAATCCGGATGTCACTGTTCGTGAGCAGGGCGTCATGGAGAAGTGCACCTACTGCGTTCAGCGGATCGAGTCAGCTCGGATCAATGCTCATCTTGAGAATCGCGAAATCGCTGACGGCGAAATCGTGACCGCGTGCCAGTCGGTCTGTCCGGCCCAGGCAATTCGGTTTGGTGACCTCAACGATGAGCATAGCCGGGTTCGTGAGACACACGATCATCCGCTCAACTATGGACTCCTGGCGAACCTCAACACTTGCCCGCGGACAACCTATCTGGCGGAGGTGAAGAACCGGTGACCGCCACAACGCAGCAACATGACCGTTTCGATGACCTCATCCCCGCCGAGGCGACGTATGAGTCGGTGACGGCTGAGGTGGCGGACATCGTCCTCGAACGTCCGGTCAAACGGGGCTGGCTGGTCGGGATGTTCATCGGGTTTGTGCTGCTGAACGTGCTGCTGGTTTCGATCGGCTGGCTCTTCGCCATCGGGGTCGGCGTGTGGGGCATCAACGTGCCGATCGCCTGGGGCTTTGCAATTGTCAATTTCGTCTGGTGGATCGGCATCGGGCATGCGGGAACGTTGATCTCGGCCATCCTCTTCCTGCTGCATCAGGAGTGGCGGACGAGCATCAACCGCTTCGCGGAAGCGATGACCTTATTCGCTGTGGCTTGTGCAGGGTTGTATCCGCTGCTGCACTTGGGGCGACCGAAGTTCTTCTACTGGTTGGTGCCGTACCCTGCAACGACTGGTGTCTGGCCGCAGTTTCGCAGTCCGCTGATGTGGGACTTTCTGGCGGTTAGCACCTACGGAACTGTATCTCTGCTCTTCTGGTACCTCGGCATGGTGCCGGACCTGGCGACGTTGCGTGATCGAACAGTCGGCAAGTGGAAGGCCCGTGCATTCGGCTTGATGGCCCTGGGATGGCGGAACTCAGCGAGTCATTGGCAACACTATCAGCGAGCCTATCTGTTGCTAGCGGCGCTTGCGACACCATTGGTTGTTTCGGTTCATACGACAGTGAGTTGGGACTTCTCGACCGGGATCGTCCCGGCGTGGCATTCGACCGTTTTCCCGCCCTACTTCGTGGGTGGGGCGATCTTCTGTGGCTTTGCGATGGTGCTCGTCATCGCGATTCCGCTCCGCCATTTTTATGACTTGAAGGGACTGATCACTGACTATCACATCGATTGCATGGCGAAGGTAATGCTAGCGGCGGGGCTGAGTGTGTCGTATGGATACACGATGGATGCCTGGGGAGCGTGGTACAAGAACGAACCGTTCGACAGTTACATCTACACCAACCGCTTCTCTGGACCGTACGCCGGGGTGTATTGGGGGCTGATCGTGTGCAACTGTCTCATCCCCCAACTGCTGTGGTTTCCGAAGGTGCGACGTCATCCGCTGGCCCTGTTCGGCATCGCTCTGGCGATTAACGTCGGCATGTGGCTGGAGCGGTTTGTGATCATCTCCATCAGCCTGCACCGTGACTACATGCCCTCAACGTGGGAGATGTACTACCCCACCGTGTGGGACTGGTCGTTGTATGCCGGCACCTTTGGAATATTTGTGAGTCTGCTGTTTCTGTTCCTCCGCTTGCTGCCTGCGATCTCGATGGCTGAGGTCCGCGAGTTGGTGCATCAGCGTGAGGAGGAACAGACGTGACACACGCGACTCACGATACGGCTGGACTGTTAGCCGAATTCGCCAATCCCGAAGCGTTGATTCTTGCCGCGTCAGGTCTTCGTGATGACGGGTACGTCGAGATGGATGCTTTCACACCGTTTCCGGTCGAGGAGCTTCCGGAGGCACTGGGCCGCACATCGTCACCGATTCCGTGGATCGTGCTCGCAGGCGGACTTCTGGGTGGTAGTTCGTTATTCGGACTGGCACTGTGGGTCAGCGCCGTCGCCTATCCACTGAACGTCGGCGGTCGACCGCTCAACAGTTGGCCGTCCTTCGTGCCACCGACGTTCGAGGGAACGGTCCTGTTTGCCTCGTTTGCTGCGTTTCTTGGTGTGTTTTACCTCTCACGATTGCCGCGGCTCCACCATCCGGTGTTTGAGATCGAGCGGTTCCGGCGGGCGAGTACCGACTCGTTCTTTCTCCTGGTGGAATCAACCGACGGCAAGTTCGATCGAGCTCAAACGGAACAACGACTGCGAGACCTGGGTGCCAGCGAAGTCTGGGAGGTGCCCGATGCGTAATCTCTGGCGTCGACTGCTGAGCCTGCTCTGCATCGGCATGACTTTGATGGTTGGCTGCGTTCAGGTGATGGACGATCAACCGAAGCTTGATCCTCAGGAGCAGTCGTCATTCTTCGCGGACGGCATTGCATCACGGCCTCTGCCGGATCACATCATCGCTGCCGATCCGGCAACATGGCAGGTGCGCAGTGCATCAAAACATGATGCGACAACATCCGATGAGGTTTATCTGACAGGGCGTGTTGACGGCGAACCGGTCGATACCTTGCCTGCGTTGCTCTTGAGTCGGTTCACCTACCCCGAACTGTTGCATCGTGGTCATGAGCGATTCGATGTCTCCTGTGTCCCCTGTCACGACGCGACCGGCAGCGGCAACGGGATGGCGGCACGTCGTGGATTCCCGTACCCGCCGACGTATCACAGTGACCGCCTGCGGAGTCAGCCGTTGGGATACTTCTTCGTGGTCGCAACTGAGGGGCACAACAAGATGCCTCCGTATCGCGATCTGATTTCAACCGAGGATCGCTGGGCGATTGCTGCCTATGTCCGTGCTCTCCAGTTCAGCCAATATGCGGATGTGACTCAGCTGAAAGAGGCCGATCTGAACGCCTTGCAGGAGTCACCATGACGAACGACTCCGGACATCAACAATCGAACTCTCCCCCCAAAGTGCTGTGGATCGTCTTCTTGATCGCGGTGGCTTTAACCACGATCGTCGGCCTCATGCGGCCTCGGGATTTCTTCGCAGCGTGGCTGGCCGCGATCCTGTGGCCGTGGAGTGTTTGCATCGGAGCATTGACCTTTCGTCTGATCCATGTGCTGACAGGCGGTCGCTGGGGAGCCGCCCTGTTTCCCTGGATGCTGGCGACGATCAGGCGACTTCCACTCGTGGCCTTCCTGTTCGTCCCATGGGCATTGGGACTTCACTGGCTCTATCCGTGGACCGACCCACAGACGTTTGCCGGGATCGAGAACGTCGAACATCGTCAATGGTTTTACCAGTCGGGTTTCGTCATCCTGAGGACCGTCGGCTACTTCACACTCTGGAGCGGCCTCGCGGTGTTGAGTACGGGCCTGCCGTGGCCGCTGCGTGCTGTCGATTGGCAAACGAAACCCGAGGTGCGACCATACCCCGGCGGAGAGGGACTCGCCGGTCTGGGGCTTGTCGCCATCCTGTTGAGCGTCACCTGGGCGGCCATCGACTGGATCATGTCACTCGATCCGTTCTTCATGTCCACGCTGTTCGGGGCACTCGTCGGGATGGGGGCCCTCCTGTCCGGGATGGCGATGATGGTTCTGAGTTACTGCCGTCACATCGGCGATCAAGAACCGGACGATCCGAAAGCTCTGTCCGATGTGGCGAATTTGCTGCTGGCGTTCGTCATGTTGTGGGCCTATCTGTCGTTCGCACAGTTCCTCATTATGTGGCAAGGCGACCTGCCGCTGGAGGCAGCCTATTTCCAGAGTCGGACGTATGGCTTGTGGAATGTCGTGGCTGTCGGACTGGCTGTCGGTGGGTTCGCCATTCCGTTTGCCTGTCTAATGTCGCGGACTTTCAAGAAGTCACCACGCATGGTGGCGATGCTGGCCGCTTGTTTGCTCATCGTCAGGCTGATCGAACTCTGGTGGTTTGTACTGCCTCACTCGATGGAGACCGCTGCCCGGTTTAATTGGGCAGCGATTCCGGCAGCGGTCGTGGTGGGATGTCTGTGGATCTTGCTGCCCGGCGGCCCGCTCATCACTCCGGCGTCGACACCGACGCAGATGCCCAACAGCGATGATTCAGTGGCGGTGGAGGAGTCACATCATGACTGAGAATCGCTACAACGTGCCGGATCAACCTTCACCAGAGAATGTGCCTGCTGACCCAGCACTCGAAGCGGCCCGTGAGCAGGGGCATGAAGGGGACGGACTGCATGTGCGGACAATTGTCATCACGGCTGTCTCGCTGTTCCTGCTCGCGGTGGTCTCATTGGGTCTCGTCGCGTTCATCATGCGATCACGATCACAACTGGATGATTCGCGCATGACAGCGGCAGAGGAGTGGCGAGAGCAGGCTGTCGCCCCCGGAGTGACGCCGGATCAAACAGCGATGCGCCAAGAAGCGGAACGCCAGTGGCAGCAACAGCTCAGCAGCTATGCATGGCAAGATCCTGATCACAAGTTCGCGCGGATTCCAATCGAGCGGGCCTTGTCTCTGCTCGCCGAGAGGGAATTGCAGGTTTCGTTTGCACCCTCGTCGATATCGGCTGGCAACCCAAAGGACTCGGCGCCCACTCCGGAGGCGAAGCCATGAATGAGTCCTTTCGGATATTGCCTGAGGCGGCATCGCGATCAGCGGGCGAGGTGGATCTGCTGTCGCTCACCCTGCTCGGGATTGCGACGATCTTCTCTGCGGGCATCGCGATGGCCATCGTCTTCTTCGCTGTCCGCTACTGGCATACGCGGGACGTCAACCGTGAGGTGCACGATTCGGTTCGCGGTCACTGGGCGATCGAAATCTTCTGGGCGACTGTTCCTTTGCTGATCCTTCTGGTGATCTTCTGGTGGGGCATGGATCTGTATCTCCGTGAACACAAGCCGCCGACAGACGCCATCGAGGTGTCCGTCGTCGCCAAACAGTGGATGTGGAAGATTGGCCATGCCAGCGGGCCACGTGAGATTAACACGCTACACATTCCGGTCGGTCGGCCTGTCCGATTGACGATGATCTCCGAGGACGTGATTCACAGCTTTTATGTCCCCGCGTTTCGAGTGAAGCGGGACGTGCTGCCCGGACGGTATTCGACGATGTGGTTCGAGCCGACGAAAGTGGGGACGTATCACCTATTTTGTGCGGAATACTGTGGGACAGACCACGCAAAGATGATCGGACAGGTCATCGTGCAGACTCCTGAAGACCACGCTGCCTGGTTGTCATCGCAACAAACCATGACGCGGGCTCAACGCGGGCGTCGGCTACTGGAATCATCCGGCTGCGTGCAATGTCATGGTGAGTCAGCTGACGGAGAGCCTCGGAACGGACCGTCATTGTCAGGCATCTTTGGGAGGCGGGTCCCACTCAAAGATGGCACGCAACCCGTTGTCGACGCCGCTTACATTCGCCGGGCGATCCTGGAGCCTCAGAGCCAGGTCCATGCCGGCTTCACTGAGGTGATGCCCAGCTTTGCGGGCAAGCTTGATCCCGAACAGATCCTGGACATCACCGCCTACATCGAGTCGATCGCTGACGCAACTGGACCTCTCCCCGGGCCGGGAAAAACATCGCTGAGGGACATGCCCGACAGTCCGAGTCAGGAGAACGAGTGACGACATGTCTGACCGGCTGAACTATCTGAACGATGGCACGACTTTGCGATCGTGGTTACTCACCACCGATCACAAGCGGATTGCCATCCTGTACATGCTGTCGATCACGTTCTTCTTCCTGTTTGGCGGTGCGGCGGCTGTCCTGTTTCGCATGGAATTGATGACGCCCGAAGGCGACCTGTTGCGGGCTGACACCTACAACAAGCTGTTCTCGCTGCACGGGATCATCATGGTCTGGTTCTTCCTGATCCCGGCGGTGCCCAATGTGCTGGGGAACTTTCTCATCCCGTTGATGATCGGGGCTCGTGACCTCGCCTTCCCGCGACTCAACCTCCTCAGCTGGTACATCTTCATGGCGGGCGGACTGTTCACACTGGTGACGATTCTGGTCGGCGGTGTGGACACAGGGTGGACGTTTTACACGCCCTATAGCAGCACGTACGCGAATACCTATGTGATTCTCGCAGCTGTCGGCATCTTCATCGCGGGGTTTTCTTCGATCCTGACCGGGCTGAACTTCATCGTGACGATCCATTTGTTGCGGGCACCGGGCATGCACTGGTTTCGTCTGCCGCTGTTCGTCTGGGCACACTACTCGACAAGTCTGATCATGGTGCTGGCGACTCCTGTGCTCGCCGTCACATTAGCGCTCGTGGGAGTCGAACGGTTGCTGGGGGTGGGAATCTTCGACCCGGCACTCGGCGGTGACCCCCTGTTGTTTCAGCACCTGTTCTGGTTCTACTCCCACCCGGCGGTCTACATCATGATTCTGCCGGGAATGGGTGTCGTCAGTGAGTTGATCGCCTGCTTCTCTCGCAAGGAGGTTTTCGGTTACGAGTTCGTGGCGATGGCCGGCATTGCGATTGCGGTTCTCGGATTCCTCGTGTGGGGGCACCACATGTTCGTCAGCGGACAGTCAGCGTATGCAGGCATCCTGTTTTCGTTCCTCTCGATGCTGGTCGCAGTGCCGTCGGCAATCAAGGTCTTCAACTGGACCGCGACACTCTACAAAGGCACGATCTTCCTGAAGACGCCCATGCTGTACGCTCTCGGTTTCATCGGCCTGTTTACGATCGGCGGGCTGACCGGCATCAGTCTCGCGACGCTCGCCTTCGATGTGCATGTCCACGATACGTATTTCATCGTGGCCCATTTTCATTACATCATGGTGGGAGGGATGGTGATGGCCTACCTCGGTGGGCTGCACTTCTGGTGGCCGAAGATCACGGGCCGCATCTACTCCGAGTGGTGGGGGCGTGTGAGTGCGGTTGTGATCTTCTTCGGTTTCAATCTCGCGTTCTTTCCTCAGTTCATTCTCGGGTACCTGGGCAATCCCCGGCGATACCATGTCTATCCGGGTGAGTTTCAGGTGTTCCATGTAATGAGCAGTTTGGGAGCAACGATCCTCGGGATCGGCTATCTGCTGCCGCTGTGTTATTTGCTTTGGTCGCTGAAGTACGGACGGAAGGCGAGCGACAACCCGTGGCACGCCACCGGACTGGAGTGGGAGACCGCCTCACCGCCCCCAACACATA
>JAGQQG010000280.1 GCA_020426325.1 Planctomycetaceae bacterium
GGCGGACCGCTTCGTACATGACCGTATTCGCCGTACTTGCGAGGTTGAGACTCCGGACATCTTCGAGCATTGGCAGCTTCAGGCAATGATCTGCATTCGCCTCTCGAATTTCGCCTGGGAGTCCTCGGGTTTCGCTGCCAAACACTAAGACATCGCCGCGAGCGAAGTCTGCTTCCCAGACAAGCCGCTGCGCGAACTTCGTCAAGTACCAAACTCTTTTGTTCGTAAATGGGAGAGCGAGCCGCTCGGTCAAAGTCGGCCAGTCGTCGACGACCTCACAATCGATCAGATGCCAGTAGTCCATGCCGGCCCGTTTGAGGTAGCGGTCGTCCATCTGAAACCCCAACGGCCGCACCAGCCACAACTTCGCTCCAATCGCGACGCAGCTGCGCCCAATATTTCCCGTGTTTTGTGGAATATCGGGCTGGTACAACACCACGTGGAGCAGCGGCTCGGCCATCTCGATGGAGTCCTTCTGGATCACACCAACTGTTTAAGCGGCAGCACGATGGCCAACAGGCAGGTCGTCGCGAGACTGACAAGACTCAACACCGCCAGCATCAACGTCCAGGACTTCAGACTTTCCGTTTCGGTCAAGCGGCCCATCTTTGTGAAGATCCAGAAGCCGCTGTCGTTCATCCAGCTTCCCATTAGCGAGCCGGCACCGATCGCCGTCGCGAGGTACACGGGATGAAACCCCAGGTTCAC
>JAGQQG010000281.1 GCA_020426325.1 Planctomycetaceae bacterium
TGGTCAGGCGCACGGTGGGCGAACAAGCGGCAGTCGACGCCGAAGCCGAGCGTCGACGCCTGGCCGCCCGCGGCACCCTGGTCGTCAACTTGCTTTCCTCGCCCGGCGCGGGCAAAACGACGTTGCTGGAGCAGACGGCCCGTCGCATGGGTTCCGACTGGCGAATCGCCGTTCTGGTCGGCGACTTGGAAACCGACCGAGACGCTCAACGGTTGCAGGGACTGGTGCCGACCGCCCAGTTGACCACCGGCGGGGCCTGCCACTTGGAACTGCCGCTGGTGCAGCGCGGCCTGGCGGCATTGGGCGATCCCGAGCTGGATTTTCTGTTCATCGAAAACGTCGGCAATCTGGTCTGCCCCGCCTCGCACGATCTGGGCGAACACTTGCGAGTTGTGCTCGTCAGCACGACCGAGGGCGATGACAAGCCAGGCAAATACCCGAAGATGTTTCGCACCAGCCAGGTCATGCTCGTCACCAAGATCGACCTGCTGCCCTACGTGCCGTTCCAAGTCGAACACGTGATCGCCGACGCTCGCCGCATTCAACCGCAGCTGGAAGCCATTCCAATCGGCGCGCTGCAAGGCGAGGGACTGGATCAATGGCAGCGTTGTCTGATCGATGCACGGCAACGGCTAACTGCTTCCTCCTCCTAAACAGCTCCATGCATCGTGTTCTCCACGTAGCATGGGCGGCTC
>JAGQQG010000282.1 GCA_020426325.1 Planctomycetaceae bacterium
GTGGCGGGATTCTGTTCGCTGACCAGGAGTCTTATGGCTGCATCAACTTCCAATTCTGAACCGCTGCATGCGCTGGGGATGAACGGCAACGGGTACGTCGTCATCCCAAAATGGTTCGTCTCGTTCCTCAGTTTCACGGTCTCGGTGATCTTCGTCGGCGCTGTCCTGTGGGCCTGGCAGATGAGTTCCGACGTGAGCGCCATCAAAGCCGAAGTGCGGGCCAACGCTCAACTCCGGTCGGCAGAACTGGAGGACATCCGTCGCCGACTTGCCCGGCATGATGAGTTGTTCGACCGACTGCGAGGGGCAGAATGACCGAGATCGAATTCCAGCCTCTCGACATCGCCGCCTGTTACGGCACCGGGTTCACAGCGAATGCCATCAGCTACGGCACCGCTTCTTTCCTGGCTCCACCACGACTGAAGATTGGTCCGTCGCATGTGGCCGTGCTGTGTGAATTCCACGGCAGCATGGTCTGGATTGAATCGACCACGCTCTGCAAGCACCCCTGTGCGATCCTCGGCTACCAGGTCGATGGCTGCCAGGCTCATCTGCCGGAAGACCGTATCCGGGATTACATCACCACGGGCGGGCATGTTGATCTCTATCGGCTTTCGCCCATCGAGAAACTCTCGCAGTCCGAGTCGGAACTGCTGACGACGATCCTCGTCCGGCACTTCATCGGCCA
>JAGQQG010000283.1 GCA_020426325.1 Planctomycetaceae bacterium
CGTCTGTCTTGGAGTACTGCCGTCGGGACATGTCGCCGCCTGAGCCGCCAGCTTGACGGCTCGCTTCGTTCGACGAGCGTCTCCCAATTGACATTCGCCGAACGTCTGCTCAGCCCACTGATCCACATCCAACGTCAGACTTGCCACGAGATCACCTCCGTGCCAGACAGCGCATCGCGACGCCATCTGTGCACGTCTTCCGATCCCGACCCTCACTTCCTGATCGACACCCGGTTCACAGGCAACCGCCGTGCCGAACCTCGCAGTTGGTCGTAACTCCCGACAACAACACGCAATCAATCACCACTCAAGTCAGCGACTTCTTGTAAAGATGTGGGTAACGACAAGGCTTATGAAGGTCGGGTTGGGTAATTTCCGCCGTGCTGCTGGAGTGAGGCCGTAGGCCGAACGGAAGGAGCACGGCGGGTCGCGAACTCAGCCGGGGTCGTGTACCCCAGCGAACTGTGTGGTCGATTCTCGTTGTAATCCTCCCTCCAGGACACGGTCAGCCTCCTCGCTGCCAGCAGGCTCTCGAACTCCTCCATCGCCAGAAACTCTCCGCGTAGCCGTTCTCCCAGGGAGCGCCCGGCTCGATATACAGCGTCTGCACATCGACTCGGTCGAGCCATCGTCTGATCGCCGTGGCGATGAACTCCGGGCCGTTGTCGCTGCGGA
>JAGQQG010000284.1 GCA_020426325.1 Planctomycetaceae bacterium
CGGGTCGAGGGCGGCCAGATCCGGACGCAAATCCGACAGTCGGGGCGGGGCGGCGCTGAGATGGCTGCCGATCACCACCCCGGGATTGGTCAGAGGGAACAGCGTGGCCCCGGTGAGCAGGTGATACGCCGTCGCGGCCAGCGCGTACTGGTCGGCGCGACCGTCGATATCCCCGCCCAATAACTGCTCCGGTGAGCAATAGGCGACGGTGCCCACGGTCATATCCGTCTGCGTCAGGCCGCTCCGATCGTTGACATCGCGGGCGATCCCGAAGTCGGTCAGCATGATTCGGCGCTCCGCCAGATCATCGACATTGGCGAGCATGATGTTGGCCGGCTTGACGTCTCGATGCAGCAGACCCTGTCGATGGGCGTAGTCCAACGCCGAACCCACAGCGGTGACGATCGCGGTCACCAGTTCGGCCGGCATGCCCGCCGGGTATCTGCGATGCAGCAGGCTGCCCGCGTCTTCCCCATCGACGAAGTCCATCGAAATCCACAGCCGGCCGTCGTATTCGCCGCGGTCGTGGACACCGACGATGTGGGGATGCCACAACTTCGAAGCTGCATCCGCCTCGCGCAGGAACCGCTCCCGATAGCTGGGGTCGGCGGGCAGCTCGGCGCTGAGCACCTTCAGCGCATCACGGCGGGGCAGGCGGGGATGCTGGGCG
>JAGQQG010000285.1 GCA_020426325.1 Planctomycetaceae bacterium
TCATCGTCAATGGCGAACTCCCCTGCCGTGTCGTTGGTGAAGAAGTCCTTCAGGCCGTACAACGTCTCCTCCCCGCCCCCCTCATCATCTCCAGCGATTTCCCCCCCAACGGAACCCCGGCCCGAACCGCTGCCGAATTGGCTAATTCCCAGTCCCCAGAAATTTCACAGTCGCCCGAAATCGATCTCATCATCGACCACGGCCACTGCCGGTATTCCTCAACTTCCACCATCGTTCGCATCAACGACCTCCATTGGGAAATCCTCCACGAAGGCGTCGTCAACGAACGGACCGTCCGCCGACTGCTGGGTGATGTCTACCTCTTCGTCTGTACGGGAAACACCTGCCGCAGCCCCATGGCCGAGGCCCTCTTCCGCAAACTCGTCGCCGACAAACTCGGCTGTTCTGAAGAAGAATTAACCGAAAAAGGCTTCGTCTCAGTCTCTGCAGGTCTCGCCGCTTACCCCGGTTCGGGCCCCAGTCCAGAAGCCGTCGAAGTCCTCAAACTCCAGGGAATCGACCTCTCCCCCCACGAAAGTCAGCCCCTCACCCCCCGTCTGTTGAGTCAGGCCGATTATGTCTTTACGATGACGAAAAGTCACAGGGATACCATCCTCTGGGAGTATCCCGAATTGTCCCATCAGGTCTCTCTCCTTTCGCGGGAGGACCG
>JAGQQG010000286.1 GCA_020426325.1 Planctomycetaceae bacterium
CACCCGCATTTGGGCCGACCGCCGAAAACCGTTCCTGGGGGGGATCGCGCAGTCACTGATATTGGTGATGGTTCTAGTCTCGGCGATCAAGGCGGGGGGCAGGCTCGCGGAAACCGACAAGGCAATCGGCTTTATGCCGTTCGTGTTTGTATTCCTTTGCGTCGTCGCGATTCATATCGCGGCTTACTTCATCGCCATTGCAGTCGCTCGCAAACTGGGGTTTCGACTGGAAGACCAGATCGCGGTTGGCCTTGCGGGGAGCCAGAAAACACTCCCCACAGGCCTGTTAATCGCGACCGAACTGGGAAGAACGGCCGGGATGACCTTCGCCCTGTTCCCGATGCTGATGTATCACGCGGCACAACTGCTCATCGATACTCTCTTCGTGGCCGACTATTCCCGCCGAATCAGTTCTTCCCAGACGACGGCAAACACAAGATCAGAGACACCCAACCGCTGACATTTCGACGGCAGACTCCTCCTCTTCATCCTCCTCCCCGTCCAATTCAATCTCGCATGTCATCGGCCCCAGTTCTCCCCGACGAATCCGCACGGATTCGGGAGCTTGAATGGCGACCTTGACCCGCCCTCCCTGAACCTTCACGATCTGCAGTACCAGATCGTTCCCCACCAGAATTGACTGTCCAACTTTGCGACTGAGTACCAGC
>JAGQQG010000287.1 GCA_020426325.1 Planctomycetaceae bacterium
AATTGCTTGATCATGCTGGCCCCTGAGTCTTGACCAGCGCCGCAGCAACCTCCGGGTCGGTCGGCCCTGCGCCGTACGACGGGCACCACCGTGCCACCGTGCAGGCACCGCATGCCGGCTTCTTGGCATGGCAGACGCGACGCCCATGCCAGACCAGATGATGGCTGAGCATCGTCCAGTCGCGCTTGGGGAAGAGCTCACCCACGGCGTGCTCGACCTTGACTGGGTCATTCAGCTCGGTCCAGCCAAGCCGACGCGCAAGTCTCCCGAAATGGGTGTCAACTGTGATGCCGGGGATGTCAACGGCGTTGCCGAGCACGACATTGGCCGTCTTGCGACCGACGCCGGGCAGCTTCACCAACTCCTCGAGGCTCGGGGGCACCTGGCCGTCGTGATCGGCAACCAGGGCAGTTGAGAGTTTGAGCAGAGACTCGGTCTTGGCGCGGAAGAAACCCAAGGGCCCAATGATTTGCTCAAGTGCTTCTCTTTGCGCCCCAGCCATCGCGACAGCATCGGGATAGGCTGCAAAAAGCGTCGGGCGAACGGCATTGACCCGCCGATCCGTGGTCTGAGCACTCAAGACCGTGACCACCAACAACTCGAAAGGGTTGTCAAAGTCGAGCTCACAACGAGCGTCAGGATAGGTCTCGGCAAGGACCCGA
>JAGQQG010000288.1 GCA_020426325.1 Planctomycetaceae bacterium
CGGGAAACACAGTCAGGGGCTGCAAACCCTGTGCGGAGTTACAAATCCGGCCCTAACCGAACAGACTGGAAAGTCTGGCCGTAGAAGGTGAAAGCCCTGTACGTGAAAGGGTTTCGGACTCCGGTGTCTCTCCCAAGTACTGTCAGATAGGAGGAACCTGGCAGGAATTTAGGGAACCCACTCTCTAAGGCTAAGTATTCCTAAGTGACCGATAGTGCACCAGTACCGTAAGGGAAAGTTGGAAAGATCCCCGGGAGGGGAGGAATTGATCCTGAAACCGCATGCCTACAAGCGGTCGGAGCTCTATACCCGTATGGGCAAGAGTGACGGCGTGCCTTTTGCATAATGATCCGGCGAGTTACGTTGTGTTGCAAGGTTAAGCGTCTCTGGCGCGAAGCCGAAGCGAAAGCGAGTGCGAAACGTGCGTTACTAGTAACATGGCGTAGACCCGAAACCGGAGGATCTATCCATGGGCAGGGTGAAGTGGTCTTAATCGACCATGGAGGCCCGAACCGTTCAGTGTTGAAAAACTGTCGGATGACCTGTGGATAGGAGTGAAAAGCTAACCGACTTCGGAGATAGCTGGTTCTCCGCGAAAAAACTTTAGGGTTTGCCTCAAGTAATAGTACATGGGGGTAGAGATACTGAGAAGATTGGTGGGC
>JAGQQG010000289.1 GCA_020426325.1 Planctomycetaceae bacterium
GAGCCGATCAGTCTCTACGTGCCGATCGAGGAGAAGATTGACGCGCCGATCGCTGTGCCGCATGCGTCGGATCTTACCGACGTGATCTTCAGCGGCTACCGCACGACGCTGGTGCGGATCGAGACCGATTGCGGGCTGACCGGGGTCGGCGAATGCATGGTCCGCCTCGCCCCGACGGCTACGCGCGCGATCATCGCGGACGTTGCTAAGCTGCTGATCGGCCGCGACCCGCTGGACCGCGAGGCGATCTGGGAATTGCTGTTCGGCGTGATGATGAACCGCGGCCACAATCGCGGCTTCTTCGTCGAGGCGATCAGCGGCATCGACATCGCGCTGTGGGATCTGGCCGGCAAGGCGCTCGACCTGCCGATCTATACGCTGATGGGCGGCAAGCACCACGACCGGCTGCGCGCCTACGCCTCCTCGTTGCGCTTCCGCGCCTTCGACGAGGTCATTGCCCAGGCGCAGGGCTTCAAGGAACGGGGCTTCCAAGCCATGAAGATCAAGATAGGGCGCAATCTCGAGCGGCCCGAGGCCGACATCGAATTCGTGCGCGCCATCCGCGAGGCGGTCGGTGACGACATCACATTGATGGTCGACGCCAACTGCGCCTACAGCGAGGACGTGCCCATGGCGCTACAGGTCGGCCGTGCCTTGCA
>JAGQQG010000028.1 GCA_020426325.1 Planctomycetaceae bacterium
CACCGAACAGGCCGGGGCTGCCCTGATGCTGGCCGGGATCGTCGGTGCCGACGATCTGCCAGTCAGCTGGTTCCTCTTCATCTCGTTTCCAGACTTTGCCACGCAGAACCGCTTTACCGTCCTCGACAGTGCCTTGGAACTTGAGCGTGTACCAGGTGTATGGCTCCCATGCGAACGGTTCGTCGATCGCCATCCGCAACTGCGGGGTCCACGTACGAATCTGCAGCTGCTGGTGTTCCCCCATCATCGTCAACGTGTACCGTTGTCCGATGAGACCAATATCCGGAAGCGTGTCGTCACGGTTGAACCCGTAAACATCCGCCTGAATGGTGTAGTCGCTGAGGTCAGGCTGTCCCATCCAACCCTGGGAACGGGCCCCTTTGGGGATGGTTGTGATCTTGCACATCACCCCGTTTCCATCGTTCTGTCGTTCGCCTCGAGCGACCTTCAATCGCACCTCGGCAACTTTTTCCTCACCCACTGTCCGTTCCCAAGTGGACCAATCGACCGCTGAAAGATACCCGGCATCCACCAATGCCTGGAGTGAACCCCCGAGCTTGGCCTGAGCCTCTTCGATGGTTTTTGGTTTGTCAGCTGCCAGATCCAGGAATTGCAGGAGGGACGTCCAGCCTTGTGCAGGAGTGGTGTCGTCGAACGTCGATTCCTTTCGAGCGAAGTTCACGAATCCGCTTTGTAGGAAAATGTACAGCGACGCGGCCTGCGGATCTGACTCGTTCAGTGACGACCAGAAGTCGAAGTCCAATGGGACATGTCGATAGCGTGCGCCGACCCAGGTGATGGGAATCTGCCCGTCATCGAAGTTGAACGACCAGTTCAGCGGCGGGATCACGCGAACGCGGGCTTTTCCATCCACTCCATCGACCGTCGCAGTGACTGTCGCGGCGACGTGTGCCGTCGGATCGGAAGTTGACTCGAAGATGCCATCAGAACTGACTTCGCCCGGACCGTCGACTTTGAAGGTGACTTCATCTGCTTTTGCAAGTCGCAAATATTGTCCGGCCGCGTTGTACAACCTGACTTGATATTGCTGTCGCTGGCCAGGGTTCAGCAAGGCTTCGACCGGAACGATCTGGACCTGAGCCGTCGTCATATCGTCGGATTTCGGCGTTTCACTGAGTACAAATTCGACAGGCTCCCCTTGTGGCTCTGCATCCGCGAAGCCGACACAGTAGATACCGCTGCTCAGGGGCACAAACAGATGGCCATCAGCGGCAATGATTGAACCGTCCGACGATCCCTTCAGTCGCATCTTGTGAACGACGTCTACTCCCCCCTCGTCATTTGGCTTCAAGGTGTACCAGACGCCATTCTCAGTGATGGTATAGATCTTTCCATCAGCATAAAGCGGACTGCTGCGTTGAACACTTCCGAGTCGCTCCAGTCCCAATTCCTCTCCGGTGTCCGGGTTGATCACGTGCAGCTTCGCGCGATCGTCGATGGCGTAGAGCTTGCCATCGACTAACAGCGGCGTAGCTCGACCGACAAACAGCTCTTTGGTTCGCCAGATTTCGCCGCGTGTGGTGATGTCCCCATCGAGCGTGCCGTCGACTGCGAACAGGGCTCCCATCTCCGTGGAATCCAAGTTCTCTTCTGAGTGCCCGCCGTAAACCCGATCACCGACGATCAGTGGCGTGAGATTCACTCCGCGACCTGACACGTTGTATGTCCAGATGGTCTTCCCGGTGCGAGGCTGAAACGCGTGGTATCCGCCGTCACCAGAGCCGAACACCATCGCCGCCTGTCCGTTGAAGGAGGTCAAGACGGGCATACTGTATGTCGTGTCTTCCGGGAAGAGACGTGTTCCGGTGAACCATGTCGGCTGTCCATTCCGCTTATCGAAGGTGATGAAGCGATGGGCCGGTTTTGCCATGTCACCCCAGCCGATAACAACCGCTGAGATGACGACGTTATTCTCAAACACGATGGGGAAGTTAGTCCGCCCTCCGTAGGTACTGAGAAGACCATACTCTTCATGGAGCGAATGTTCCCATTTGATTTCTCCGGTCTTGCCATCCATACACCGAAACAACCCGCAGACACCTAAAGCGAATACGTTGCCGGATTCGGGATCGCCGACGACTGATGACCATCCCACACGCTCAGCGGGGACGTCAGAAAGATAGACCGGGAACAGCTGTTGCCAGACTGTTTCACCTGTGGCCGCATTCAGGCAAACAAGTTTCTCGCTGTCTTTTGGAGTTCCTGCGTCTGTGCGAACAAGCGTGTACAGCAATCCGTCCATTACGATCGGAGTTGATCGCGTGCCCAGATCCTCTCTCACCCAGATCAGGTTGCTGCCGTCCCCTCCTTTCGGATCCCATTCATCCGGGAGATTGGTGAGTGGTGATTGACCGTTCATCAACGGACCACGCCAGTTGGGCCAATCGAAATCACCGGCGGAAGAACGTCCAGCAGAAAGCAACCCTGACAAAACGATTGTTAAGCAGAGGAGGAAGCGAGTCATTTTCGGTACTCGTTGTTGAAAGGAGGCGGCGTCGGTATCGGATCGACACTGCACGGGAAGGAGGGAGATCAAGTCAGGCCAAGGTCGAAGCCCGACTCCTGCATCAATCTCTACGATATACAAGGCATGCACACCGGACAAGGATCGCCTGAACCAGCATCCAAGATCTGACACTCGGCGCAAAGATTCAGCCCGCGCCGAAACGGACCACGCGGGCTGATCGACTCTGAACGGACCAGAAACAGTCCATGCTGACTTCGGTCACGATCAGGGCAGAGCTGATCCACCTTCCGGTTGACCAAGATCTGAATTCGTGTCGGCTCCTGCATCAGCCTCCCCTCCCGCCGGAGGGGCAGCCGGCTTTGCACAGCCGCTCATCGCAAGCGGCAGACAGAGAACGGCGGCCATGGTGACGATTGACATCAGTTGTTTGCAAAAACGCATCTTGGGATCGCTCCTCAGAAAATTTTCTTACTTTTTTTGAAAACGGCTGTAAGGTTTCGACCTTCTCTCCGTATTGTTGGCGAGGACCAACGGTGATTGCAACCGTCAGACTGGGGCAGACATGACGTCTGACTTCGACAGGGATGTCTCTGCGACACCGAGGTCGCCCCCAGTTACGCGACTGGCGGAAGCCCATCAAGGACGACGGGTTTCGCCAGTTTTTCCAATCCCCTTCTCAGGAGAAACACATGGTTCGCACGGCTCGCTTTGCTTTTGACGATCCCCGAGGCCCCGACCACATGTCTGTGCGCGATCCGTTCGATGAGGAAGATGAACCTCTGTTCGAATCACCAGCTGCGACCAGTGGAAAATTGCCCAACGATCAGACCTCAAACGATCCGGATTCACGTCCACTCGCACGAAAACGTTCCCGCTCACGATCTGATTCACAAGACAGAGCCGCTTGAGGAAACCGGTTCTCCAAGCGAAACCACGCAAGGGCACACCTAGACGAAACTCACCGTCCCTCGGTGTCTCCATGGTGAATGCTTTCGCTGCACCGATTCTGTATGGCTCGCAACCCACTTGACGGAGATCGAGTATGTCCACTCCCGAACTTCGCAAACAGATTTCCATCTTCGTCCCACTGTCTGACTGGAAAGTCATTCGCCAGGAAGCAGCCCAGCGACGAATTCCGATGACAGAGCTTTGTCGACAATGGATGCATCCGTCATTGGATCGCCTGCGAGAGCAAACGCCCGAACGCGTCACCTGACGTCAACATCTCAATTGGTACGAATTACACCGAGCAATTCTTCCAGCGAAGTCAGCGGTGGCCCGCAAGTCATTTCACGGCAGACATACGCGGTCGTCTGACCATCATGAGCCATGCGTCCTTCCAGGTGCGGACGGATCACGTCGGGCAGTGCCTCGTCACTCATCGATGAGTCGCGACGGAGGACGATCATGTTCGGCTGGAACTCCTGCCTGATTGCCGATAGCCATTTGTCAGTGACAGAAGGATCCTTGCCATCGACAACGACCACTTCCAACGTCGGGCCGAGCATCGCATCCAGTGCAATGAGGCCCTGCCCGGTTGCCCGCGGGTGCTCACGTAACAGTCCGGATAACGATTCCAGGGTCGCTCTTCCGCGCTCGGTGAAATCGACATCGCCAGTCAGGCGCCCCATTTGAATCAGGGCAGTCGCTGCTTGTGAGTTACCTGATGGAGTCGCGTTGTCCTGACTGTCCCTGGTGCGGGTGATGAGCTGCTCGTGATCATGGGATGTGAAGTAGAACCCGCCATCATCATCCGCGAATCGCTCAATCATCTGGATTGCGAGTTCCCGAGCAGCAACGAGATGACGCGGCTCGAAAGTCGCCTGATACAGGTCACACAATCCACTAATGAAGGCTGCATAATCATCCAGATACGCGTTGAACCGCGCCCGTTCATCCTTAAACGAATGCAGCAAGAAAGATTCATCGGTTCGCAGATTGTTGAGCACAAAGTCAGCCGCCTGGACTGCGGCTTCCGCGTACTTCTCCTCACCCAGCACTTGTGCTGCCTGCGACATCGCAGAAATCATCCATCCGTTCCACGCCACGAGAACTTTATCGTCTCGTCCCGGCTTTACCCGTTGCTCTCGTGCCTCGAAGAGAATCTGTCGGCATCGCGCGAGCACACTTGCCACTTCGTTCACGTCAACGCCCAGCATACGAGCCGCTTCAGCGTGTGGCTTCGGCCGATTGAGGATCGTCTTCCCCTCCCAGTTGCCCCCGGGTGTTACGTCATAGGCGTACTTGAACATTCCCGCGTCCGTCTCGGGAAGTAGTTGATCAATCTCCGTCTCGCTCCAGACGAAAAACTTGCCCTCTTCCCCTTCGCTGTCCGCATCCTGCGTCGAGTAGAACCCACCCTCGGACTGCTGCAATTCACGAAGCACGTAGTCGAGCGTCTCCCTCACCACTGCGAACGGCCATGGCTCCGCCGATTCATCGATTCGCAAGACCTGACCGAGTTCCAAATACGCCGGCACCAGCAATGCGTTGTCATACAGCATCTTCTCAAAATGCGGCACCAGCCAGCGGGCATCGGTCGAGTAGCGATGGAATCCGCCACCCAGGTGATCGTAGATTCCTCCACGTGCCATCTTGTCCAGCGTGAGAGTCACGGCATCGAGTGCATCAGGATTATCAAACCGCTTCCAACACCTGAGCAGAACCCGCACGTCCATCGGATGCGGAAACTTCGGAGCCCCGCCGAACCCGCCATACGTACGGTCAAACGACTTGAGCAGCTCTCGCATCGCATTTCGCAAAACGTCCTCATCGAGAGTCGACCGCTCAAATTCGGGTGCTGCCATCCGGTTGACCGCCTCCACGAGCGATGTTGCACTCCGAGTCACCTCATCCCGGCTGTTGGTCCAGACTTCGTGAATCTTCAACAGAATCTCGCGAAAGCCCGGCATCCCCATCCGTGATGTTGGCGGCCAATAGGTTCCGCCATAGAACGGCTCTTTCTCTGGCGTGATAAACACCGACATCGGCCACCCGCCGCGTTGAGTCATCAGCTGCACAGCCGACATGTAAATCTGATCAACATCCGGCCGCTCTTCACGATCGACCTTGATGTTGACGAAGTGTTCATTCATGAGAGCCGCGATCTCGTCACTCTCGAAGCTCTCATGCTCCATCACATGACACCAGTGACACGCACTATACCCCACCGAAAGAAACACCGGCTTATCCTGCTCCACCGCGAGCGAAAACGCCTCCTCCCCCCACGGATGCCAGTCCACCGGGTTGTATGCATGCTGAAGGAGGTATGGACTCGTCTCGTCAATGAGACGATTTGGTGAACGGTTCGATGAAGACATGAATTCGTCATTCTCTCGAGGGGCGAATTGCCCGTCAGATGTATTCGGTTTCGCACGGCAAGCTTCCAACAGGCCGTTCGCGTGTCGCTTCCACTGCAGAAGGAAATCTGGTGCTCATGTCAGCCACTCGACGCACTTGATGATGGGCCAGTAGACAATCCGAACGGCTTCGACAAACCAATCTGAAGAGTGAGAGTGAATGTAATTCGTTCTCAGAATCAGTTCGTCGAGAGCAATTGCCAGAGCGAACCCAAAGTATTTCAAAACCAAACCAAAGAGAATTGGTACTCCCAATCCGGATTCGTCTTCCTGATGTTTCATCTCAGATCTCAGATCTCAGATTTGCAAGACGCTGTCGCGCCGTATCGGCCCACGGCCCGCGTGAGTCGTGTTCGAGGTACGTCTGCCAATGGTCGATCGCTTCCTCCGCTCGGCCCATCTCGTAGAGAGTCTCGGCCCGGTGATAGTGGGCGTCGGCATAGTCCGGATGGACATCAAGGGCGATGTCGAATGCATCCAGGGCCGATTCCAGGTGTCCCAACTCGCGATGCACACACCCCACCTGCGTCCATGCTTCGAGATACTCATGATCCAGCTCGGCGGCCACATAGTACCGCTCCAGTGCAGCCCGCGTGTGCTTTTGTCGATAGAGGCATTCAGCCAGATGAAAGTGTACCTCCGGATTATCCGGCTCGGTCATCAAACTGAGTCGGAACGACTCAATCGCCGAGTCGACCTCGCCATCGACGTAATGACGACAGCCCTCGACGAACCAGTCGCGAGCTGACCAGTGATCGGATTCCACTTTCTGTAAGAACGGAATCGAAGCGTGATCCTCGTCTCCTGATATTTCACTCGACGTCGTCTCTTCGGCCATTGGCTCAAAGTCGAACAATCGTTGTCCGTTGCTTGGAGTGACATACCCATGCTGATCACGCACGACGACATGTCGATCTCGTTCGAGCAACTCCAGCTGTTCGAGTGGTCGATCGCCCCCACCCCAACGTTCGGGCAGATTCCGCAGGCTCCGTTCAATTTCTACTCTCGGCACTCCCGCTTCCAACAAGTGCGAGAGCGTGCGTGCGCCATTGACCTCACGAAAGTCGAAATGCGGCAACCGATAGATCTTCTGGACGGGTCGAATCAGACCGGCACGTTCCCAGCCGCGAATCACATGCACGGGCACATCCAGCAATCGACTGAGCATCGCCGGCGTGTACAGCCGCCGCACTTCGTCACGTCGTTCGGACAATCCCACGAGATGCAGAAAGTCAGCCTCATTGACGACGCGGATGCTCGCCCCCTCCGCATTCCGCTGCGTCACTTGCTGCAACTTGACCGACGGCTGCCCATCCTCCTCCAGCGGCCAACCTTCCTCGCCGACAACCAGCATCGTCGTCTGGCCGCTCACATGCTCGGTCGCCTCACCGCCATGCTGGACGACAATCGCTGCTGCCTGAGCATGTGTCATGGCCCCTAGGGTCCCGGTGAACGTCACCCTCTCACCCTGCAACGGGGGCGAACTGGAAAGTTCCGGAACGGAAGCAATGGTGGGTTCAGACATCACAGACTCAGAGAGAGAACTCCCCTCAGCATACAACACGACCGCCCACGTCTGTAGTGTCCACACTGCTTCCCTCTCCCCCGGAGGGAGAGGGACAGATTTTGAGCTTGAGCAAATAATCAGGGTGAGGGAGAGCGCCGCTGGGACCGGCGCACAATTCCTGCTTACTCGTGACCGGAGACATTCACGCGTTCAGCAAACTCACCCTCGATCAGAATCTCCCGATTCTCACCCAGCAACACGTTATCGCGGATCACGATGTTGGAAAGGTCGTCCTTCGTCTCCACGCGAATCGCAGCAATCTGCGAAGCATCAGTTTCGATGATGTTGTCTGCGATCAGATAGTGCTCCGTGGGCGATCCGGATGGATCGTGCCCTGCTTCATCGACGGTGATGTTCGCGTTCCAGATGCGACGCGGCTCAACATTGTTCGGCTTGCGACCGTTGAGGCGAAACAGATTGTCCGTGATCACACAGCGACGACTGTCTGGAATCCACAGACCCTCACGACCGCTCCGCTCGATTGTGCATCCGACCAGCGTGCAAGCTTCGCTGCCCCGCTCGATGGTCACGCCGCGCGAGCCGTTGTCGCGAATAACACAATTCGTCGCCAGAACATGCTCGCAACCTTCGAGGAAGTAACCCCCCATCTTCGAGCGGTCGACCCGGTTATCGCTGAAGTGACCATTCGTGCAATGATAAAAGTGCGTCCCATCCGAACGTGACCGCGAGAACCGACACCCCCGCACGACGAAGTCTTCCACGTAATAGAACGCCACTGACCCCTGATCCTCGCGGACGCTTCCCTTCTCCGGACCGTGAAGTTCGCCTTTTGGTGCCTGATAGTCGCCGTACACGTTGCAGCAGTTGTCAATGATCGTGTCTACGACCCAGACATCCCGCGCAGGCGTCTTGTCATCCACGCCAAAGATCCCCACACCGTTGCTCGTGAGGTCCTGCATGTGCATGTCCTGCACGCGAATCCGCTTGCAGCTTCCCTTCAGATGAATCCCCCGGACATTCACGCCCGGCTCCCACAGGTCGTTTCGCCCGACAATCTCACCACCAAGAAACGTCACGTCGCTGACGTTCTCTCCCACAAACGCCTGCCCATCGGCGTCGATCTCTTCCACCCACACAAACCTCGCTCCCTGCAGATCGAGCGTTAACCCCGAGTGCACGCGCAACCCCGCTGGATCATTGAGCTGGTACGTGATCGGCGGAAAGACCACGTTCCGCCCACTCTCCTCTGCCGCTTCTAACGCCATTTGCAACTGGGGCTGATAGCAAATCGATCCGTCCCGCACATAGCCAGCGGGTAGATGCGAGGTCACATCAATCGAAGTCTCGCCACCCTGAACGACGGTTGATCTAACCATCGCACTCTGCAGAAGTATCATTGCAACGAGTGACCAAGCTCTCTCGTATGGCTTCAAGAGACAGCGTTTGTGATCGATGCTCATCAGTAGGCCTTCTTTATCTGTCCGTCAAGAATGTTTCGTCAGTTCACATGCGCCAAGTGTCACATCGTAACAAACCCCGGCCTCAGCTTGCTCACTGAACGAAACTCCCAACGACAGTGGGTTTAGACGTGCTCTTCGCATGTACTACACACGCCCGGATGACTCCGCTCACATCCATCTCGGAAAACAACTTGTCTCTCCCAAAGTGTGATCTTTTGGCTCGGAAGCAGCTGGTTGGATTACTCACAACTCGGGGATCGGATCATCCGCTTCGATGTCTTCGCCTTCCCAGTTGGGTTGGCCGTTGTCGTAGAGCAGGATGCGGTGGGCGCTGCCGGGGACGGCGTGGGTGTTGATGGTGGGGAGGTGTCCGCGTAGTTCTTCGATGACCTCTCCGTAGGCCGAGTTGGTCGCAAGGTTGTCCCACTCGTGAGGGTCAGCGACCATGTCATAGAGTTCTTCGGAGCCGTCCGCGTATTGGATGTATCGCCACCGGCTCGTGCGGATGCCGTGGTTGTGCTGGTTGTGGGTGGTGATGGCGGGCCACTCGCGGGGCGTGTTGGCGAGAGTGAGTTGCGGGACGAGCGAGTGCCCTTCGAGTCCGTCCTTCGTCGGCAGTCCGCAGAGATCGACGAGAGTCGGGTAGATGTCAAGTAGCTCAGCCGGCTCGTGACATCGTCCGCCCGCTGAGACGCCCGGCCCTGCGAAAATGAGTGGGACGCGGGTACCTCGGTCCCAGAGCGTGTTCTTGCCGGTGATCAGCTTCTCTCCGAGGTGCCAGCCGTGATCGGACCAGAGGACGACGATCGTGTTATCAGCATGGCCGCTCGCATCCAGTGCATCGAGAATGCGGCCCACTTGCGAATCGACGAAGCTGGTACAGGCGAGGTACGAGCGGACGAGGTTCGTCCATTGGTCGGCCTCTTCAAGAAACTTGAGGCGCGGCTCGGGCAGCTTCCAGTGCAGGTACCATGAGAAGCGAGGCGTATCGTCCCGGTCGTCGTGTCGGACCGGAGGCAACAGGAGCGAGTCTTCGGGGTACAAGTCGAACCACTGTTGTGTTGCATAGCAGGGGACGTGCGGCAGGAAGAAACCGGCTGCCAGAAAGAACGGCTGCGGCATCTCGCCCTCCAGCTTGTCGACCGCCCAAGTGGCGACCTGCCAGTCTCCCTTGTCCTTGTCCTCATGCGGGAACGTGCCCCAGTCGACGAGCGGATGCGGGTTGGGCGTTTCGACCAGCTTCTTCTCGGGCTTCGCACCGATTCCTGACGATGGTCCATATTCATAGAACTCCGTCTGCTCACTGCGGCGGTCGATGTTCCCATGAAAGATCTTGCCGGCACTCAACGTGCGATAGCCGTGCTGGGAGAGGTACTGCGGCAACGTCACAAGGTCCCGCAACTCGTCCACCTCACGGAACCATGGTGCCAGTCCGTAGACGCCCGTCGTCGAGGGTCGCATCCCTGTGAGCAAACTCGTCCGCGATGGATTACACAGAGGCGACTGACAGTGAGCATTCGTGAACAGCGTCCCCCGCGCGGCCAGTCGGTCAATGTGCGGCGTCTGTACCTGCGGATGGCCGCCGAGGCATCCTATCCAGTCGTTCTGGTCATCAATGGCAATGAAAAGGATGTTTGGCCTGGCATCGTCAGCACGAACAACCGATGTCAACAACAGCGGGATGAGAACGAGGAATGGTCGTATGCAGTGCATGAGGCGTGGCTCCAAGAAGGTTGAACTTGCAGCGTACGCGAACGACGGTCGAGTGAAAACCGTCTCCCAAGCCGTCGGCTTGGGACGAGGTGGCGTCTTTGGATTATGATGCACTCATGTTCCCGAAGCGTTATTCACCATTCCTGAAGACGACGTTTGTCGACGAGGATGCCGAACAGCGGAAAGCTGGGATGCTGATTGTTGCGATCATCGCGTTCGTCATCTCTGCGTGGTACTCGTTTAACGAACTGACGTACGCATTGAAGGGGACGACCGTGACTGCAACGGTCATGCGGACCTACGAGTTCACAGTGCCGACGAGGTATGGCCAGTCAGCACCCCGCTTGGGGGTCGAGTACGCATTCACGGACGCAGACGGCGATCTGCGACAGGACAAGGACTGGGTGCCGCTTCCATCACAGCTGCGAGGCGAGCCGGGAGTTGAAGTCCAATACCTCCCCGGTCCTGACGGCGACTCGCGACTCGCAGCAAATCGGTCGATCATCGGACCCACGTTCTTTGTCGGATGCGTAGCATTCCTGATCGTCAGTCTCGTTCAACTCATACGAGAGGCAAACGCCCCGATCCCAAGACGTCGCCGGGCAAGCGGTATGCGTTAACCCCCCCCTGTCTTGTGCAACTTGAACAACCGAAGACACCTCCTAGTCTTCTCCAGAATTCGGAGATCAGACCAGTACGAACTCAGTTTGTCACCGGACAACATCTCTGACGTGTCTTGGGTCAGGGGACTGACGTCCCCCGCTCGCCAACATTGCGTGACTCTCTTGTCTTGCCCCGGCGCAGGGTGTCTGCCAGAATCGGCATACGGATTGAAACAATCGGAACGGATTGAAACCGCAGAGGATGCAATGATGAAGCTCACGAGGTGGCTCCCCACGATCACACTCTGGCAAGTGGTCGGAATTTGTCTCCTGCCCCTGATTCTGGGCTGCCCACCACCTGCTGATGATGAGAACGGCTTAGAAGGAACCGAAACAGGCAGTGCGACGTCTGCATCGAGCGAAGCTGCTGCGGAGGAGGAACCCGATGTCCTGCTCGAGCCGTTCGATCCACCACCGCTCGACGAGTTGGAGGCTTCCGTTGAGTGGGAGGATCAACCAGTTTTGGATGCGATGGAATTGTATCGGAAGTACAAAGCTGAGCATCCGCCACTGGCGACTGTTGAGGAAGCACTTGCTCTGAAGAATGACTCGCCTGAGGCAAATGAGAAGATTCTCACGACGCTTGGCCAGCCGCCCGCATCGGAATCCGAAGTCGACTACGACGCGGCCCTGCGTCGATTCACGCCGCTGGATATCAAGAGCTCGAACCCCATTCTCGGCAGTTCGGTGACCGAGTTCGAAGTGAATGATCTTACGAGTTTCGGTCTATTCGCCTTTGATTGGAATTTCTATCCGTTCGCGACAGCCGAGCATGTGAAGTCGTGGCAATCAAGCAAGGATCGTCTGTTCGACAAAGTCGTCCTTCGTGATGATCTTGTGTGGTCCGATGGCAAACCAATCACTGCCCATGATGTGGAATTCACCTTTCAGACGATTATGAACCCCAAGGTTCCGGTCGTCGCGGTCCGCTCCGGCGTCGATGAGTTGAAATGGGTGAAGGCGTACGACGACCATACTGTCGTATTCTTTCATAAAGAATCTTTGGCAACGAATGTCTGGAACATGCTGTTTCCGATCATTCCCCGTCATGCCTATGCAGACTCGATGAAGGAAGACCCGAGTCTGAGCAAGAGCGATTATCACCTCAAGCTGGAGCAGGCACCGGTCTGTGGCGGACCGTACAAAATCAGCAGCCGTGTGCGCAATCAGGAGATTGTCCTCACAAGACGGGAAGACTACTTCATGAAGGACGGCGTCGAAGTTCGCCGGAAGCCGTACTTCAAAGAGATTCGTTTCCGCGTCATTGAAGATCTCAATACCGCGTTGCTTGCCCTCGAAAAGGGTGAAATTGACGACCTGGAATTAAACCCTGAGCAATGGGATACGCAAACGAAGGATGACGAGTTTTATGCTCACAACACCAAGGCATACGGAGTCGGTTGGGGGCACGCCTACATCGGTTGGAATCTCAACGTTCCATTTTTCAGCGATAAGCGAGTTCGGCAAGCCATGTCATACGCTCTCGATCACGAAGAGATGATCGAGAATATCTGCTATGGCGTTTATGAATATGGTCGAGGGGTCTATCACCCGACGGCTTGGATGGCCCCGAATCCCATGCCGGAACCGTATCACCAAAGTCTCGACAAGGCTGAGGAACTGCTGGATGCCGCCGGTTGGACGGATAGCGATGGTGATGGAATCCGTGACAAAGAGATCGACGGCAAGCTCGTGCCGTTTGAATTCACCATCACGATCGCCAATGCTTCGCAAACCGGCATCAAGATTTGCGAGCTGTTGAAGTCGAACCTCGATCAGATCGGGGTGATCTGCAATATCAAGCCGACAGAGTTTACGGTTCTTCAAGAACAGGCCAGAAATCACAAATTCCAGGCTCAGTGCGCCGGTTGGGGCACGGGCGCTGATCCTGCCTCTGGAAAGAACTTGTGGACGACCAAGGCGATCGAACAGAACGGTCGTAACTACGTGAGCTATTCCAATCCTCGGGTCGATGAGCTGTTTGAACTTGGAGAGCGAGAGTTCGATCGTGACAAACGGGCGAAGATCTATGGCGAAATCGCAACGATCCTCTGGGATGATCAGCCATACACCTGGTTGTACTTTCGCAGCAACTTCTTCGCCTGGAACAAAGATGTGCGCGGGTACATGTTCAGCCCTCGTGGTCCCTACGGGTATTCACCAGGCCTCTCGGCTCTCTGGAAACCGAAATGACCTGCGTCGTTGAGGCGCCCTCAATCTCCGGCAACGATCAAGTGTCGGCTCATCCTTTTGAAATCCACTCACGTCTGCCGCCATGCTGAGCTACATCGTCCGCCGCCTGGGGATTGGCCTCATCACGCTGACGCTGATTACGTTCATCATTTACGGGCTGATCAGGAACATGCCCGGCAGTCCTGTCACACAGGAGTTGTCCCAACTCGATCCGGGCAAGGCGATCAGCCAGGAGGATTATGAACGGATCCTGAAATCGTACGGCCTGGATAAGCCATGGTATGTGGCCTACGGCGTCTGGGTAAAAAACGTTTTGCAGGGGGACCTCGGCCGATCATTCTCTCGCAAACGGCCTGTCACGCGTCTCGTAATGGAACGAGTTGGACCAACTCTGCTGCTCTCCGTGTCATCACTTCTGCTGACCTATCTTCTGTCGATCCCATTGGGACTGATAGCGACTGCCCGTGCTGGAACGATCGAAGAGCGAACCGGAAGTACGATTTTGTACATGCTCTATTCGTTTCCCAGCTTTGTTGCCGCGCTGTTTCTGCAGCTGCAATTTGCAGTCCGTATGGGCTGGCTACCGCTATTTGGCATGGTCAGCGACAATTACGATTCTCTCTCTCCCTTTGGCAAAGTCTCCGATGTCTTCTGGCATTCACTGTTGCCGGTGACATGCTATACCTATGGATCGCTGGCGTATTACAGCCGGTTCATTCGGGCCAACATGCAGGAGGTCATTCGGCAGGATTACATCCGCACCGCGCGGGCGAAGGGGTTGGGGCCTGTACGGGTGTTGTGGCATCATGCCTTTCGGAATACGTTGATCCCTCTGGTGACACTGATCGGACTGACTCTGCCGACGTTATTGTCGGGGTCGATCATCATCGAACAGATCTTCACGTGGCCAGGGATGGGGCGGTTGTTCTTCGAATCGATCCGTGAGCGGGATTACCCGACCATCATGGGGCTGACGCTGATGTTTTCAGTGCTCACTCTCGCGGGACAACTCCTGGCTGATGTGCTGTATGCGGTCGTTGACCCTCGTGTTCGCCTGGAGGACAAATGACAGGCGAAGAGAACGTCATCGATCCGCAGGGCGAACCGGCTCCCACTCCCGCAGGACCGCAACTCGCTGTCATTCCGAAGTCGCCCGGCTTCTGGAAGGAGGCTTGGCGGCGATTTCGTATACGGAAGCTGTCAATGACGGCTTTTGTCTTCGTTGTGTTGCTCGCACTGGTGGCCATTTTCTCACCTGCGATTGCCGGGACGAAACCCATCGTCGTCAAGTACAAAGGCCGCCTCTACTTTCCCGCGATGGCCTACTTCAATGCCTCGTGGGAGAACCCGATTTTCACTCAGGACAAGTTTCGGAAGCGGTATCCGAAAAACCTGGAGGAGAAAGACCCGGAAAGCTGGGCCATCTGGCCATTGTCCTTCAACGATCCCTATCGACGCGTGCAGGAGGAGGAGTGGCCGGGACGACCCGGGAATCCGACACAGGTCGACGGCAAACCGAGTTCGCTGAATTGGTTTGGCACCGATCAGCGAGGCGTCGACGTATTTGCACAAATGGTGCACGGATCGCGAATTGCTCTGCTGGTCGGTTTCGTTTCGATGGGGATCGCCTCAGCGATCGGTATCATTGTGGGGGCATTGGCCGGATACTTCGGTGGCTGGGTCGACACACTTCTTTCGCGTGTGATTGAGGTCGTGCTGTGCATTCCTACGCTCGTGCTCATTCTCGCGTTGCTCGCGATTATCGAGCAGGTGACGATCTGGCATATGATGGCCATCATTGGCGCGACACGCTGGACGTCAATCGCACGCTTGACACGGGCTGAGTTCCTCAAGCTCAAGCAGATGGATTTTGTATCCGCAGCGCGGGCAACCGGCGTCGGGCCGATTCGGATCATGTTTCGGTACCTCTTGCCGAACGCGTTGGCTCCGGTGTTGGTACCAATTACGTTCGGAATCGCATCGGCAATTCTGATCGAGAGTTCACTGAGCTTTCTCGGCTTTGGTGCTCCGCCTCCCAATCCGAGTTGGGGCACACTATTGAGTGCGGGGCGGTCGAACTATCAGTTGTGGTGGCTGATTGTTTTCCCGGGGACGGCCATCTTTCTGGCGGTGCTGGCATACAATCTGATTGGTGAAGGGCTGCAGGAAGCGACCGATCCGCGATTGCGTGATGCTGACGGTTGAGCACAGACCAGCTTGGTTCAGCCGTGTCCTGACGGAATTGGCGATTGACGTGATTTTCAGATCACGACAGAATGGCTAGTCGACGAGCAACTGGCTCTTCATGGTTTCACTGAGACTTTCAGCTCATGGGAGATATGATCATGCGATACGTGCTTGCGGGTTTGACGATTTGCCTGTTCTCTGGTTTGGCACAGGCAGGTGATGTGACGGTCAAAGGGGTTCACCTTTGTTGTGGTAAGTGCGTCACAGGGGCGACGGATGCACTGAAAGATGTCAACGGGATCACAGGCCTCAACGTCGACAAGGATGCAGGGAGCATCATTTTTCAGGCAGAAAACTCGGAGGTTGCCCAGAACGCTCTTGCAGAACTTGCGAAAGCCGGTTTTGCAGGCCGAGCGACTTTAGGTGACGAGAAGCTCAAGTTGCCGAAGATCGGCGTCAAGAAAGGCACCACGTGCAATGAGTTCTCGATCAAAGACGTGCACCTATGTTGTGGTGGATGCGTCAATGGGGTGAAGGAGGCGTTGGAAGACGTCGAAGGAATCAGCGAAGTCAACGGGGACATGAAGACCGGGATCGTCACCGTCAAGGGAGATAACGTCGATGTTCGCAAGACGGTACAGGCGCTGCGAAAGGCGGGATTCAACGGGACTCCCGATCTCGATTGACATCGACCTGCTCGTTAACACAAGCCTCAATGAGCAGCCGGTCGAAAAAGGCCGGCTGTTCTTTTTTTCTGAAGTCATCTCCCGTTCGGAGAGTTGCCGTTCTCAAGAGATCGTTCCAGCGCGTCAAGCGAAGCATCCAACTCGTGGAGTTGCTGCTCTGACAGGTCATGATGCCCAAATCGAACCTCATAGAACGCCTGGGTCAACGTGCGTAGGATGTCATTGAGTGCACGTGAGGCATGGAGCGATTGAAGTTGTTGGTCGAGATCGACGGCGAACTCTTGAGGGGTTTGCGATTCGCGTCGCTGATGACCGCGTTGGGCCAGGATTTTGCGGAACCGCTCATAGAAGGGGACGGTCGGAGCCATGATCGATGTCTGGGAACGGCGAATTCTCAAACGTCGTCTCAGTGGATCCGGACCGTGCTTCCACAACCACACGGCTGAAAACAGCAACAGGGCAAACGTCACAAGGCTGATGATTATCCGGATGATCCGTGATCGGGCGTCTCCTGGTACAGAACCTGACCCTTGCCCTTGTGAATTCCAATCATCCGCAAAAGACTGAAGAGATTCGAGGATGCTTCCCGTTGAATCTTTCAGTGGTGCGAACAACATCCGACGTTGTTGACCACCAGACAATGTCATGCCGGAAACCCACAAAGATCGAATGTCAGCAGTCAGATCGGTCCAGAAGTGAGATGTCTCACTGATGGCACTGACGGCCTCATCACGGGCAGCCGGAGTGGGGTCAAGCACAATCCAGCGTCGATCGACGTAAGCCTCAACCCAAGCATGTGTATGCAGCTGACGAACCTCGATTCGTCCGGTCTTCGTGTTCAACGTTCCTCCCTTGAAGCCGTTGACGTACCGGGCAGGGATGCCGATGGAACGCAGCATGAGAACCAGCGCAGAAGCAAAGTATTCGCAATGCCCCTCTTTTCGATTGATGACAAAGTCCACAACCGGATCGATGTTGGGATCGTCAATCGAGAGCTTCAGTGAGTAGTGATACTCGCCGGAATCGCGGAGAAGCGTGACTAACCGCTCGACGGAGGCATTAGGAGTTAGCGTTGATCCTTCAGCGGTCTGCGTCGTCGATTTCGCCAATTCTGCAAGCGGCTCAAGGCCGATCGGGAATCGCGTCATCATCTGAGCGTAGCGCCTTTCTACTGACGGATGAACCATTGAATACGGCCGCTGGTGATCCGAAAGCGAGTACGCAAAATACTCAAAGACTTCTCCAGTCTCCGCATCGTCAGAGTCTTTGAGCTGACGTCGAAAAGTGTTCCCCAGAAGTTCATGTTCCGACTCATAACGGCTCGATTCGTCAGCCGGCAGACAAATGACGGTGGGTCCACAAGCGAACAGCGTCTGGGTTCCGATCGAATGAAGCCGGATGTCCTGTTTGACGAGAGGTGAGATGCGATTCAGGATGCGACGACTTGTCGGTCTCACCAGCTGAAATCTTTCGGAGACAGCTGTCCAACGACCATTGTCATACTCTCCAAGAACGGTTCCCCGGAACAGGGGGGCATCAAGTCCAAGACCAGATGCGTATTCGTTCACATCGATCGGATCACCACTCTGACTGTCTGAGAATGTGGCTTCCAGGACGAGGTCGTGATTTTCGAGAATCTGGCCCATATCGCCGACGCTGACCTCTTCCGAAAACCCGGTCTGAGATCGAACGGCAGCCGACACCTGGTTTTTGATGAAGAGCGGACTTCCTACCCAGACGCGGGGAGTGAGGACGAAGAAAGCCAGACCAACGATGATGGACAGAATTCCGTTGGCCATGATGCCAGTGACAAATCTGAGTGTAATCCACCTCGAGGCACTCGCGGTCCTGACTCCATTCCTGCTGATGCTGTTTCTTTCAGATGGCGATGGGATTGGGGCCGGAGACAATGCTCCCTTCGAATCCGTTCCGGTCGTCCGCTGAACAGCGCGGTGAAGCGTGAAGATCGACAGAGTCCACAAAGCCCACAGAACATAGATGATGAGAAAGAATCCCAGCCAGATGCTGTTGGTCAGTACCGAACTTGTCGCTACTTGCAGGACGCTCAGAGCACACAGCCACCAGATCTGAGACGTTCCCTTCTCTTGCCACAGAAGAATCCAAGACAGGTAGAACAGCAGGTGGCCAAAACCAAGCAGCCGTCCTTCGATCGACTCTCCAAAGAATTCAGCCCCCGCGATTGCGAAGGCGATCAAGCCAAGGCCATTGGCCATCCAGACGTTGAGAGAGAATGTTCCCTTGATGTCGTTCCACAACAATGCTCCGAGGGCGATGGGGATCGTCGCTGCTGCGATGGGTCCTCCTTCTGCAAAGGCGAAGATTCCACCAGACAGGGCCAGCAGGCAGGAGATGCTGACCTTCAAAAGGGTGCGTAGGGCAATGTGTGATGCAAAGGGAGTTGTGGCAATCGACATGAGAAAGCTTCTATGCAGAGGCAAGTCTTTCCACAGAAAACGCCATCGCTAATGATGTCGGATCAGCGACAATCACCTGTGGCGGCTCAGCCCATGCCTGGTGATGCGTGTTGATTGCGACGGATTTTTCCCACCTCACCTGCTCGGCACGATCCTCCATCGAGGTGATGACAACCGTACGACTGTGGGGAGTCTGCTCCTCCCGGGCGATGTTCAAGAGTGACGGCAGATCGGCCTCGAGATTGGGCTGCATCAACGCAAAGACATCGAGGAGTTTGTCACGACCGCCATGTTCCGCCGTTCCTTTCCACACCTGCAACTGAGGTGCATTGGCGGCAAATACGAGATCGCCATCGCGACCGTTGAGAAGTTGATCGTCACAGATTGTGGCAGCAAAACTCAACATGTATTCAAACCGTTGTCGTTGAATTTCGCTGGCGTTGTGAGGCAGAAAGAGATCGAGCAGAAGGATGAGTTGTCGATCACGGCTCTCACGGTACTCGCGAACCATCAATTCGTTTCTGCGAGCGGTCGTTCTCCAGTGAATGTTTCGCGGATCGTCACCGTGACGGTACTCACGGATTCGATGAAACTCGTCATGAAACGTCCCGATTCGCTGTTGTGCATGACTTGCCAGTTGAGTCGCACTGATTACGTTGCGTCGCCAGCCAGACGTCAACCGTCCGATACGCGGGTAAACGAGGATCTGGTCATGCGCGGCCAGAATAAGACCACGCTCGACAAGTCCCATGGGGAAGCGGGAATTCACCTGAATCGCCCCGAAGGTGTATTGACCACGCTGGCTCAGACGGAGCTGATACTGTCCACGTCCGCTGCTGCGGCGAGCGACATGAGCGAACAGCACCTCGGGATGCAACGATTCCCGTCCGTTGCTCACATCATCTCGAATGCTGATCACCCAGGCGGCAAGCCAGCGTTTGGGATTGGTCAACGTCAGTTGGACCGAGAAGGGTTCCCCAGCCATCACACGTCGAGGGATTGTTCGCTGAACTGACAGGTGCTTCAGCATCATGAACATGACCGAGCCATTCACGATGAACGCTCCAGCCATGAACACGTACACGAGCATCAGAGTGTTGGAGCGACCAATGACCGAGCCGGAAAGAAGCACAAGCATGATCACGCAATAGATCATCCCCTCGACAGGCATCATGAACCGATTGCTACGGGCACGCACAGGACGTCTGACGGTTTTGGACCACTGGTAGGCGATCAACTCCTTCAATCCCCAGACTGACAGACCGACTGCCATCACGACCAATACAGCTCGGGCCGGAAATCCCAATGCCTTGAGCAACAGTTCCGACCGCATCTCAGCTGCGGCCAAGAGTACCCCGAAGGCCATCGCCGTCGTACCGGCAACAGGAAAGGGACGATGCGACGTCGATGGCTGAGTTGGGGACATAGATGACGGGTTGAAAGGCGATAGCCATCGAAGTGATCGGTCGATCAACTGATTGTCACGCATGGAACACGCTGTCACAACCAAGTTGAAGCTGATTATTTGAGTCGGTTCAGATCTTGGTCCATCCGTCTTTCGTTCACGAGTTCCAGAGCTCGGGGGTCATGTCGGAGAAACTTCAGGAGTTGAGACGATGTACAAGCGAGAAGCTGTGCTGCATCAGGGACATTCCACTCTGTCGATGCAAGCAAATCAAGCGCATCGGCCAGAAGTGTCGGAAAGTCGTCGTGCTTTGGATTGATGAGAATGCGACCGCCGATGCATCGCTCCTTCCACAACGTTGATGGCTTCAATTCGCGGGTAGTGCGGAGGGAGAGTGCCAATTGTACCCTGAGCCGAAACAGGGCATTCCGGAAGTTGTCCGACTGACTACGGCGCTCGCTTGCCATGGCTGTGATGCCTGACGGATGGTGAGTCAAACGAACGGCAGTCTCAACTTTGTTTCGATGTTGCCCGCCCGGTCCGGATCTTCGCAATCGTTCAACCTCACATTGCGCGAGAAGCTGCTCTTGGGGAAGTGCTGCGGGATGGAATGATTGCTGATTCAAAATCGTTGATTGTGGATGAGTTGCATTTGGAGAAAAAGGCCCGGCCATTTGCCGTTCCCACTCACTCCGGCGTGGATGCAATCGGAGCATCAGAAAATCCACAGCGGAAGAGGACGTCGACCAGATCCTTGAGTTGGATAGGCTTACCAAGATAGCCGTCCATATCCGCTTCGCGGCATCTCCGTTCATATCCGGCAACGATGTTGGCAGTGAAGGCGATGATGGGAATTCGGCTATTCGTCCCGGCTTCTCTTAATCGGATCCGTGCTGTTGTCTCGAATCCATCCATGCCCGGCATTTCGATGTCCATCAGCACCAGATCGAATGCCTCTCGGTCCGTGCGTGAAATCGCATCCGGGCCATCTGACGCGATCGAGATTTCACAACCGAGTTTTTCAAGCAACCCTCTCATCAGAATCTGGTTCACTCGGTTGTCGTCGACGACAAGGATTCGCAAGCCGGGCTTGAGTCCGAGATTTGCCTCGACAACCTGATCAGAGGTTTCCTTCCGAAGGCTGATAGCGGTTCGATCCAAAGTGACTGGCACGGTGAACGTCACCGTGGTCCCCTGATCAGGTTCGCTGTCCAGCCAGATCTGCCCCTCCATCTGATTGACAAGCGATTTGGCGATCGTCAGTCCGAGCCCTGCCCCCCCATAAGATCGCGAGGTGGAACTGTCTGCCTGAGCAAACATTTCGAACATGCGTTCCTGTTGATCTTTGGCGATACCAATTCCCGTATCACATACAGAAAACCTCAGTTCGAGTGAATCACGTTGTCTGGAAATGACATCGACAGTAACGGTGACTTCGCCCTGATTCGTGAACTTAAGCCCGTTGTCAATCAGATTGCCCAGCACTTGCGCCAGTCTGTCCCGATCGCCGACGACCATTTCTGGAACTCCGGGGGCAACAATCGTTGAAACCTTGAGTTTGGTCGAATCGACTTGAGAAGATGAAGACTCCATCGTGCGTGTGACAAAGTCGCGGACATGGAACTTCGTCTGTTGCAGCACGAGCGGTGCAGAATCTCCCTCAGCGACACTGAGAACATTGTCGACGATTCTGGCTAATCCTTCTGCGGCTTCTTTGGCTGACTGCAAGTAACCTCGTTGTTCGGGATTCACCTCATTCGTGAGCGCCAGTTCGACCATGCCCACGATGCCGTTGATGGGTGTGCGCAGTTCATGACTCATCTTCGTCAGGAACTCGCTTTTCGCGCGGCTGCCTGCATCGGCCCGATGGAGCGCCTCTTTGAGATGGCCCTGCACAGCCGCTTCCGACTGTTTGAAGACAATTGTCAATGTGGTCGCGCAGATGATGATGCCACAAAGACTGGCCAGATGGAGCCAAAGGAGAATCGCACCATGCACTTCTTGTCGAATCGTGACACCATTCTGGTGAGCGAAGAAAAATGCGATTGCAGTTCCGCAGGAGAGAACCAGCCATCGCAACCCCGCAGGTGGGCCTATCAGCAATACGGCGATAATTGGAACTGCGGGCAACCATAACAGGGCGGGGGCCTCGATTCCTCCGGAGACAAAGGCAACACCAACAATTGTCCCCCAAAACAGGAACATCAGTCCGATCCGGACAGCACGGGGCGAAACACCCCAGCGGAAGGCAAACAGCCCCAATGCACTGATCGAACCGGTGACGAGAAAGATCGCAGTTGCTGTCCAGGCTCCCGCTAAAGCGTAGGCCGGAACAAATACCGGTACCCAGACGAGCAAAGAAACGCCGAACATAACCGCCCGAACCGTCTGTGTGCGGGTCGGTTCTTTGTACGACAGTGAGTCGCCGACGAAAAGATCAAGCAGCGCTTGTTGCATGAATAGGGATCCGAATGGCCCATTCATGATACCGGTGGCTCAGCAGAGCGTCGACCGGGACACCTTAATTGGCACGTGTGAAAAGCCTTCGGAGCGCTGAGACCGTCGTTCAGCCCGCCCGGTATTCGTCACAACCGGGATGTTCGTCCACTTTGATGACACAGGGAAACATCCGTCTGTTGCCGGATGACACCATCTGGAAAATCTGCGAATTCCCATTTGACTCCCCAGAAGTGCGACCTAGGTTTCCGTTGTCAAAGGGACGCTGACAACAAAACAACGAGGCAAAAACAGGAGACGCCTCAATCAAAATCGGGGGTTACGGGCGACGGATTGTGAGATGTTCTTGCAGAAGTTGCTCGGCTACATATCTAAAGAATGAGGGTTTTCAGATGAAGAATCTCGCCACCGCCGTCAAGAATTTCATGGTTTCAGAAGATGGTCCGACGGCTGTTGAGTACGCCGTGATGCTCGCTCTGATCGTCGTGGTCTGCCTGACCGCCATCCAGGCGATCGGTACCAACGCCAACAAGCACTTCGAGACCGTCCGCGATTCGCTCAGCTAATCGCAACCGTTCGCTTCAGCGAACGTCTAAGTCAAACCGCCTCGTGGGAAGTCGTTTCCCGCGAGGCGTTTTTTTGCTTTGATCTCTCCTGGTCACACACTCTCTTCATCAGAGGGAGGAGCGAACCCGCGCCTCATGGTGTTTTCGCTGACCGCGATTGGAATCAGAAACTGCAATAGATAGTCGTGACCGCCCGCTTTGCTGCCGATGCCCGACATCTGATAGCCGCCGAAGGGGTGGCGTTGGACCAAAGCTCCTGTGATCGGTCGGTTGAGATACAGGTTGCCAACACGCATCTCAGCTCGCGCTCTCGCCAAATTCTTAGGACTGCGGCTGTACATCCCCCCGGTGAGGGCGTAGTCCGTACGGTTCGCAATCTCGAAGGCATCGTCGAGCGTACGTGCTTTCATGACCGCAACTAAAGGCCCGAAGATCTCCTGCTGAGCGATACGGCTCTCAGGGTCAATGTCTGCAAACACGTGCGGCCCGACGTAAAACCCGTGTTTGGCCAGCTCGCCCGCATCGGTCGTCACGATCGGTGTGCACTCTTCCCGTCCGATTTCGATGTAGTCGTTGATTCGCTCAAGAGCGTCTTCATCAATGACCGGACCGATCGTAGTCCCGGGTTGTTCAGCTGGCCCAAACTGCAGACTCTCGGTCGCCCCCTTGAGTCGGTCCAGAAAGGCATCGTACGCAGGGGCAAGCACGATGACTCGCGAACAGGCTGAACACTTCTGTCCTGAGAAGCCGAAAGCACTACCGATGATCCCCTGAACCGCTTCGTCAAGGTCAGCATCTTCGTCGACGATGATCGCGTTCTTGCCCCCCATCTCGGCAATGACTTTTTTGACATGCGTCTGAGCGGGCGGATTGTCAGCGGCCTGTTTGTTAATCAAGAGGCCGACCTCTCGTGAACCCGTGAAGGCGATCACATCAACATCCGGATTCTCCACCAAAGCCGGGCCGATCTCTTCTCCGTATCCTGGCAGATAGGAGACGACGCCGTCCGGGATGCCCGAATCACGGATCATCTCAAACAGTTTGGCTGCAACAATCGACGATTGCTCGGCCGGCTTCATAATGACCGTGTTGCCGGTGACGAGAGCTGCGACCGTCATGCCGGTGAGAATGGCCAAGGGGAAGTTCCACGGGGAAATCACCACCGCAACTCCCCGCGGCTGATAGAAGTAGATGTTCTCCTCGCCTGGGTAGTCGCATTGAACGGGAACGTCGAGCAACCGCATTTGCATGGCGTAGTAGGTGCAGAAGTCGATGGCCTCGGCGACGTCGCCGTCCGCCTCCATCCACGGTTTGCCGCACTCATACACCATCCAGGCGGCCAACTCATAACGACGATTCCGCATCTCGGCCGCAATCAACTCCAGATACTCAGCGCGGTGGGTTGCTTCGACTTTCCGCCACTGCTCGAAGGCACGTCTCGCGATCGTCACCGCCTGCTCTGCGTGATCGACTGTCGCCGCCATCACAGTCCCGACCGTTTGTGATTTGTGCGAAGGATTCAGTGAGACAATCGACTTGCGCGAGCTGACCGCTTTGCCATCGATCACGATGGGATATTCGCGTCCGAGCTGTTCCTCCACGTCCTTCAGTGCCTGAGCAAATGCTTTCCGGTTTTCGGCTCGGCTGAAGTCCGTATGCGGTTCATTTTGATAGGGTTCAGCCTTGCGGGCCGCCTGTTTTTGATCGTCAGTGTCGCTCATGATGCTCCGTCATTCTGGGAGTCTTGATCCTAGGACTTCAGGAACTCACACGCAATTGGGCACGGAGCGAATCCCGAGGGCTTCGAGAAATCCTTTCGATGGCGGACTTCTCAGGAAGTGATTCATCAGGCCAATGCTCTGATCATCCCCGCGGCCTTGTGAAGAGTCTCCTCATACTCAGCGATCGGGTCGGAGGCAACGACGATTCCACCGCCTGCCGGGCAGTGGACCCAACCATGACGTTGGATAAAGGTCCTGATCAGGATGCTACTGTCAGCCGTCCCGTCGAATCCGCAGTAGATCATCGAGCCACAATAGGGACCGCGGGCGACCTGTTCGAGCTCTGTAATGATCTCCATCGCACGAACCTTTGGCGCTCCGGTGATGGAGCCTCCGGGAAAGGTTGCCCTGATCAGGTCCCAGAAATCGCATCCTTCAGCGAGTCGACCACGAACTTCCGACACGAGATGTTGGACGGTTTCGTAGGTCTCCACCTGGCAAAGCTGAGGGACCGAAATGGACCCGGGACGACAGACTTTCGACAAATCGTTTCTCAGAAGGTCGACGATCATCACGTTCTCGGCTTGATCCTTGGCACTTTCACGCAGCTCATCCCGGGTGAGCAAATCCGCTTCGGGGGAGGAGTGTCGCTGTCTGGTCCCTTTGATCGGACGAGTCTCCACAACACCATCCTCAACTCGCACGAATCGTTCGGGGGACGAGCTGATGATCGCCCAATCATCATGAGCAAAATATGCTGCGAACGGAGCTGGATTACGTCGGCGAAGCCGTCCGTACAATTGAAGCGGACTAACGAGAGCTGGAGACATCAGCCGTTGTGACAGATTAGCCTGATAGATATCTCCCGCCCGAATGTATTCGATGACCCGTTCGACCGCTTGCAAATAGTCCGCTCGACTGAAATTGCTGAGCACTCCATCAACGCCGGGAACGGGGTGGACTGCGGAGGTCATCGAGAGATTTGAGAAGGGAGATCGTCGCGGGGGATCGGGTTCCTCGACACGCAAAGCGTCCAGGACCGACTCAATCCGGCGGTCGGCTGCCTTTGCACGTTCGGTTTCAGTCGTTCCTCCGGTCCAACCATGGGCGATGATCCATGCTCGTCGGTCGACATGATCCCATGCGAGCACCCAGTCATACACGCCGAGCAGCATCACCGGCAGCTCAAATTCATCGTGTGTCGCGCGAGGCAGACGCTCCCAGCAGCGGCCCAACTCATACGATAACAGACCGAGCACGCCTCCCTGGAATGGCGGCAGTCCTGGCACACGCTCAGTGAAACGCTGTTTGAGAATCTCGCGGATTTCAAAAAACGGTTGGTCTCCATAGCGAGGGACCGTCAACTCGAATGTTCGCTCAGGAGCCGCTGTCAGGAATGAGTAACGTCCGATGCCGTCCCGCAACAAGGCGCTCTCCAGAAGCACAACGTCAGGCCAATCGGCTATCGCGCTCAGGGAAGCGAAGACGTCGGGAACGGGATCAAGTTCATGAACGAGTGGCAGAGGCATCAATTGTCAGTCGTGAAGTTTCAGTAGCGGATTCGTCAGACTAACGAGTTCCACGGCGTCGCTCATGGGCGCTTCCTTCGGGGATCGTGAGGAATCCCCATTGCAATGCCTGATCCTGATTGTACTGTTTGCCAAGCGTTAATGCTGTCACTGCCTTGCACAGTTCATAGCCCAGATAAAACGTGTGAGCGGAATCCAGCGCCCCACTGTCTGTCACAACCCGATCAAAGAGTTCAAACGCATCAGTTCCTTTCCAATAACCATCCCGGTTCATGATATGGACTTCGCCACGTTCGGCGAAGATACGAAAATTGGGGTCGGAGAGGCTGTCCGCCATCGATTGCAGCGTCTGTTCGCCATACTCGTTCACTCGAGGATCTCTGAGCATGACCAGTGACGAGTCAACATGCTTGGGAAGAGTCCGGCTAGTGATTGCGTGATAGGCGAGCCTGCGAGCAACGTCGAACTCCTTGACAGCCGAGCGAGCCCAGTTGATGACTTCGGTTGTGAGAATACCGGTAATTCGCAACTCTTGGCAGATTCCAGCCAGCAACATGTTCATGCCCGCCGTATCCACCTCTGTCAATTCAGTCAGATTGCCGATCCCCATCATCATCGGCACTTCCGGCCAACGTCGACGCGTCTCGAAGTATCGGGCCAATGAGGCTGCAAACCCGAAACCGATCGGCTCAATGATTGGATCCACTCGGAAACGTGAGCCGGCAGCAGTCAGTCGATCAATGGACTCTTCCAATGACGAAAGATCATGCGGATCATCCGGAATCACCACCAGTTCAGCATCCAGTTGCTGTGCCCAGTCAATGTTCGAACTGTTGCAACTCAAGACAAGTTCCGCGCCTGCACTCACGGCTGCTTCGACCTCTGTACGGTCGAACGAGTCGATCGAGACACGTATTCCCTCGTCGATCAATCGGCGAGTGAGTTCGCCGACTCGGGCCCACGATTCTCCCGGCACCGTCCCGACATCGATGACATCGGCACCACTATCCGCGTAATGGCGGGCAATTCGAAGAATCTCTGGCTCGCTCAGTCGTGGAGCGTGGTTGATCTCGGCCAGAATCTCGATGTCGTATCGGGAAAGCTCGGCTGGCTTGTTGATCTGACGAAAATGAGCGGGGAGGTCACGGATGTCTTTAGGGCCGCGTTCAAAGGGAACGCCGAAATGAGTCGATAAGGATTCCAAGTCCCCCTGACACCAACCGGGCAGCACAACTCGATCGTATGAACGATCAATCGTCAACTTGCGCTGGAGCCAATCGGCATGCATCAACGCTGCGACAGAGATCCCGAGCACACAAACGTCTGCATCAAATTTGGCGGACTCGCAGAGTTCCTCCACAACCCGCCGCACGAGCGGCTCAGCCAATCGACCGGTGACAAACAGAATTCTTGGGCAGGGTGATGATGTCATCGGAAGTGCCGAGCGGCTGTGAAGCGTCAGGCAAACCTGCACTCGACGCACCATTCGTCAAGGTTCTACCTTAGTGAATCCACTTCTTGGGAAAGCCGTCGAGTGCCGACTCGTCGTCAGGTTGCCACTGCGCGACTTCATGAATTTTGACAGCGAGATCAGCGTCCTTACGGGTAATCGCGCGAGCGCTGTGGGTTTGCAGCTTGACGATCACTTGGGCATATCCCAGTTCCATGTCTGGATGATGGTTTGCCGCTTCTGCCAGATAGCCAATCGTATTGGCAAGCAGCATCGTATGTGTCCATCCCGGAGTTCGATACTTGCATCGCAACCAGTTGTCTCTGACTTCCCAACCCGGGAGGTCTTGAAGGGCGTTATCGATCTGTGCTTGGCTGAGAGCTTCGGTGGACATTGGGATCTCCTGATGGAGTCAACGAACGGCACCGCCGTTCACGTTAATGATCTGGCCAGTCAAAAAGGACGCATCGTCGCTGACGAGAAACCGGGCGACCTTTGCAATATCTTCCGGTTCTCCCCAGCGAGCCAGGGGAGTCTCACGCAAGACTCGTGATTGCCATTCCTCACTGGCCTGTTCTCCCCAAGCAGTCCGAATCCAACCAGGGGCAATCGCGTTGACTCGGACTTTGGGAGCGAGACTGAGAGCAAGCGAGCGAGTAAACCCCATGATGGCATTCTTGCTGGTCGCAAACAACTCGCCGCTGTCACCCTCCATGCCCTGAGCAGCCTGGTCCCAGCCAATGTTGAGGATGACTCCCCGTCCCGCGTCGTACATGCGACGGCCAATATCTCGACTCAGCAGGACTGTCCCTCGAACATCGACTTCGTAGAGCCGGTGCAGCTTTTCAGAATACGCGAGCTTCGCCTCCTCTCCGGTCAGCAAATCGACGCCTGCATTGTTGACCCAGATGGTCGGCGTCCCCCAGTCATGATCCCAGCTCGCATCGGCGAATTGCATCCGGTCGTCATCGTCTCCGAGATCTGCGGTCAACACACGCGCACGATTGCCAAGTTCAGAAATCCGGTTCGCCACCTGTTCAGCTGCGTCCGTTGAGGATCGGCAATGGACAAGCACATCCGCTCCCGCAAGAGCAAGTTCCATCGCAATCGAGCGGCCAATCCCACTTGAGGCGCCAGTGACGACAGCAACTTGATCCACCAGATTCGCGAAGGGGGACTGTGTGAACATGTGTATCGATCAAAAATGGATTCACTTATCAAGTTTTTGTGAATGATTTCAATGCTTGCTACGTACTAGTAGGGGGCAAGAAATCACTGATTCCTGTGACTTCTCTTTCCAACTCACTCAAGCCAATCAGCCGATTCATCGGAACTCTTTGATGCGTTGTGGGTTAAGTGATTTTCTGTAGTTGACCCCGCTGATGTGTCGTTGCATAATGCAACGCTCGCGCAGCTGAATTCTGGCCCGACACATCAGGGCAACACTTTACCACTTTGACAATCGATTCTCAGCCGGTTTGGCCTCAAGCTCAGTAGAGCAATTTTGGGAGGTGCGCCTTGGAGTCAGTTATGTCTAAACCGACATCTGAACTTAGCGATGAGTTAGTTGACGATGTCGTTTGTTACTGCAAATTGCTGGCCGACCCGACCCGGTTGAGAATCATGCTCATTCTGGGGTTTCAGGGCGACTTGCACGTTTCCGGCCTCTGTCAGCAGCTCAACCTGAATCAGCCCGCTGTCAGCCATCATCTATCCATCCTGAAGAATGCAGGCGTCATCGACCTGAGGCGTGAGGGCAAGCACAACTACTACGTCTTCGTGCGAGAGCCTTTCTGCAAGGTGATCAAGAACTTGATTGGAGTCGTGTCGGACGGGAAAAACTCGATCAGTCACGATGGGTTGGTGTTGAGATTCAAGGAATGCTGACAGCAAAGGCTCACCGGGGGATGGCAGTAGCCGCCGCTATCGCGTCTGTCGCACTTTCATTCGGCCCCTTGAAATGCCTCTTCCAATTCTGAAACCTGCATCTTACGTTTGGTCCAGTATTCGTCGGGACGGAATTCGAAACCTGTCGGCTTGTAGTCACCAACGATCCTGACATCGGTGCCTGTCTGCGGGATTTGCTCGTCCATATCGAGCAACCAGTACACGGCGTTCACCAGCAGACGTCGAACACTTTCATTGACAAGGTCAGTGGATGCTCCCATGGTTGTTGTGAAGGAATGCCCTATTTGCCCTCCTGGAAGTTGATAGGTTTTGGTCCAGGCGATGGGCATCATCGGGGCGTTCTTCTCCCCGGGAACCGGTCGTGAGTCATCAGGTTTCATACCGTAAAACGGATCCTTCTCATCGTATTCTCCATCTCGCATGACGACCTGTCCCAGCACGAGCGGCAGACTGTCACCCGGAAGCGGAAGCCGCACGCCGTAGACGTCGGTCGGCCCCCAGATCCCACCATCGTTAATCCCTCGTAAAACTGGATGGTTCTTAGCCCCGTCAGCGATCAGACCACGTGTGCTCTCATGCTTGTGGTGTCCGTGATGGCTGATCCACTTCTCGCCGAGAACGAGCCGCCCAAACCCGTCAGCCCATTCCGCCTTCTCACCGTTGTAGTAATTGCCGTACTGTGCCCAAGGTTTTTCGCCAGCAATGTTGAATGCATGTGAGGCAGTCCGCATCCCGATCACCGGTTTCCCTGCCCTCAGAAAGCGGTCAATGTGCTGCATCTGGTCATCAGGGAGATCACGAAAACGGGTGAAGATCACCATCAAGTCAGTCGTATCGAGAGCTTCGAGTCCGGGAATGTTGGTCCCGCAGTTGGGGTTGATGAGGCCCGTCTGCGGATCGATGGCAAACAGAACCGTGCACCGAAATCCGTGTCGATCAGCAAGAATTTTACCCAATTGCGGAAGAGCCTCTTCCGAACGGTACTCCTCGTCTCCAGAGATAAGCACGATGTTCTTGCCGAATCCAAGCCCGGATGTTCCCTCGTAGACGATCCATGCCCTCTCGTCACCGCGTAATCGCGACTGAACAGCACAGAAAGCGATGCTTACGAGAAGCGTGTGAGACAGGATCGAACGGGTGTGAAACATTTGGCTCACTTTCCTACGAAATACTCAGCGGCGAAAACATGGCTGATTATCACAAGTGATTCTCCCTATCAGCGTAACTCGTGTCAGTGCCGAGGCAAAGGCAATCGAAGGCACCCGAAGCTGCCTTTGATTTTGATTCTCTGATCGTTCCCGTCATGTCGACTGGCTTTGGGGATGTCTGGTTCGTTGACGCACAAGCCCTGTGACCGTTACGGTTACGACGACAGAGGAAGGCTCTGAATTCAAAGCCATGTCGCCGATCCCGGCTGATACCCGTTTGTGACCACGGTTAAGGGTGTATTCGGCAACACTTCGTGGCATTGTCAGGTCGCAACCAAATAAGACGTCTACTTCACCCGTTCTAGTCATCTCACCACCAAGATGTTTCAACCGCTGGGTCAAGCTGTCAGCCGCGCATGGCCCTTGATCCTGTTGGTATGGGGGGTGCTGGTCCTGCTTGTGATCGCCACTGCTCCGGACTGGGCGAAGGTCACTCAAGACGGAGAGTTCGTCTTTTTGCCCACGGATTCTTCGAGCCGCGTTGCTGAAGGCCTCTACAGGGATGCGTTTCCGGACAGTCTCGAGGGGAGCATCGAGGACGGGTCCTCCATTCAGCAGAATCCTCTGGGAAGTACGGTCGTCATCATCGTGAGGCGAACCGATCGCGCCGGGGGACTCACCGAAGACGATGAGCGATTCCTTGATGAGGTGTTAAGGCCTGAACTCGAAGAAATCGCACGAACCACAGGTCACGGATACCTCTCTTTTGACGGCGTGCTCGTCACCGACCCAGCGACGGCAGATGTGCCGGTTGCTCGTGGTGTCTGGACATCCAAAAGTCAGAAGATCGGTCGATTGCTGACGAGCCAGGACGGACAAGCGACTCTGATCCTCATCGAACTCAAGACCGAGTTCCTGGATCGGAGTAATTCGTTGCTCATTCATCGTATTGAGGAATTGGTTCAGAATGTAACGAACCGTGACAACTGGGGTAAATTCAACATTGCGGGTCTTGATCTGGCGATTAGTGGCTCGGCAACGGTTGGCCGCGACATGCTTGTTGCAGAGCACGAGAGTGCTGCGAAGACCGAATGGTTCACGAAGGCGCTGGTCATCGTTCTGCTGCTCGTGATCTATCGAGCCCCCCTGCTCGCCCTCATCCCCTTGATCACAGTGGGGCTCGCTGTCGAGATGACGATTCGGCTGTTACGCATCATGGCCGATTGGGGATGGGTCGGCTTGTTTAACGGGATCGAAGTTTATGTCACGGTCGTCGTCTATGGTGCGGGGGTTGATTACTGTCTATTCCTGATCGCTCGGTACAAGGAGGAACTGGAACGAGGTCTCACCATTCGTGAAGCACTCGCGACTGCTGTCCACAAGGTGGGCATCGCATTGGCAACAAGTGCGGGCACCAGTATTTGCGGCATCGGCATGATGAGCTTCGCCGATTTCGGAAAATTTCAGCAGGCGGGGATCGCGATCTCATTCGGACTTTTCGTGGTTCTCTGTGCCTCCCTCACCTTTACCCCCTCTCTGCTCATCTTGTGCGGACGATGGGCTTTCTGGCCCGACATCCGGAGCGAGACGATCACGCCAGGAGCCGACTGGTCTCCCCGGTTCAGTCTGCTGTCTCACTTGCAGGAACAGCAGTGGTTGGAGAGTTTATGGAAAAAGGTTGCGGATGTCTTGCTTGCTCGACCGGCAACGGTTTTCTTGGCGTCGCTGGCAATTTTGCTCCCGTTTGCCGTCGTCGCCGTCAAGTATCACGACCATTTGAGCTATGGCTTACTCTCCGACTTGCCGCAGGACGATGCAAGTGTCGCTGGGGCGAAGGCCGTTCAAAAGCACTTTGCGGCCGGGTATGCCGGTCCAACGACGATCCTCTTGCATCACCCTGATCTGAACATTCCCGAAGGCGCATCCGGGTCTGGTCCAGGGGAAGACTTTGCCGAAGCATTGACCGCTGCATTGCTGCCACGATTATCTGACCTTGAGATTGCGGATATCCGAAGTCAGGCCAATCCGTTGGGAATGAACGAAGACGGACCGCAACCCGGACGTGGGGCCGCTGTCTTTCGCAGTCAGGCACAAAGGACGTACCTCAGCAGTGAAGGGGAATTGTCCGGAGACGTGATCCGAATGGATTTGTTATTCGATATTGATCCATTCTCACGCGACAGCATTGAGCTACTGGCCAGAGCGGAGGACGCCATTCGCGATGCACTTCCTCAAGCATTTGCCGTCTTGCTGGCCGAGCGACGTGTGGATGAGATTGAGGAAGCTGCTGATGAAGCAGGCACGGAAATCGACGAGGATGCCGTTGATGTCGATCTCGTCGCGAAGTCGCCCGAGATTGTGTCGAAAGCCAATGAGATGGCCGCAGCCACACAAGTTGTTAGCGTCGGACCAACAGCCGGAATCCGTGACCTCAAGCTTGTGACAGACTCAGATCAGGTCCGCATCTACACACTGGTTGTGATCTCTGTCTATCTGGTCCTTGTCGCACTTTTACGCAAACCTGCGATCTGTATGTACCTGATTGTCAGCGTCGTGTTCAGCTACCTCGTCACGCTGGGAGTCACGTTTTTTGTCTTCTGGATGCGCGATCCGGCCAACTTTGCAGGGCTTGACTGGAAGGTGCCCATCTTCCTGTTCACGATTCTCATCGCCATGGGCGAGGACTACAACATCCTGCTGATGGCCCGAGTTGAAGAGGAACAGCGGAACAGCCCCCCCGTTGATGGCGTCATTCAGGCTCTCATCAAAACCGGCAGTATCATCTCCAGTTGCGGAGTGATTATGGCGGGAACCTTCTCGTCGTTGATGGCCGGAACTCTTCTGGGCATGATCGAACTGGGGTTTGCTCTCGCATTCGGTGTCCTGTTGGACACGTTCGTCGTGCGACCGCTGCTTGTCCCCGCTTACCTGATCGTGCTGCACGGCGGGCGTTTTGGCAGACTCGGACCTTGGCTGGGCGCAATCACCGATAACCAGGTTCTGATTGCTGACAGTGACGCATCTAAACAGACTCAACCCGAATCACAATCTGCGTCGTGAATGAACCGCCAGCGTCGAGAGTGCGCCAACCAGCGTCGAGCCCTTGCTGCTGGAGGTTGATCGCGTCCGTGACACACGTGTAAGGCTCCATGCAGACAGCAGCTGTCCACGGAGGAGTGAAGACGACGAGTTCGCGAAAATCCTTCGGGAACGACTGGACCATCCTTAACCCTGCGCGAGGGTCGGTTACGCTTGTTTCAATCATATCGCCGTCGGAACGAAGATCGGTCAATACGTCATCCAGCTTGCGACCAGCGAGTGATGCTCCCTGACGCAGATCGGCCATCTTGCTGACGTCCCGACGTTCTCCTGTCGGCAGGCATTCGTCGAGGACCCACTCCTGGTGTGCTGATGCCTGGACGAGGCAGTCGTCAACGGAACTGTGCTCTCCCAGCGGCAGCTTGAAGTAGGCATGAGTGCCAAAACCCCAGGGGAGCGGCTTGTTATCCGGATTGGTGACCGTGACATCCATCGTCAGCGCTGTCCCCTCGACGGTGTACCTCACTTCCAGGATGAAGTCACTCGGCCACAAATCGATGCGGTCAGGAGCGTCCATACTGAGTTGGAACTGCCCTGTCACAAAGTTGTTACCCTGCTCAATAACCCGCCAGGCGCGATCGAGGACAAATCCGTGTAACGTGTTCGGGTGACCTTCCGTCAAAGGCAGCTGATACTCCTGACCATCCCACGAATAACGCCCGCTACGAATACGGTTGGGAAACGGAAAAAGGAGAGGGATTCCGTCATGACTGGGGGCACCGGCTCCCTGCTCGAACCCGTTCTCAGCGGCGATGACATCAACAGACTGTTCATCAACCTGTGCCAAAAACTGGTAACAGTTGAAACCTCGGTCGACCGCGATCGACGCCTGCGATCCGGTCGAGTCATCACGTATGGTTATTATGCTCATCACATTCGCCTTACTCGAATCAAGAGAAACTTCAGCGCGGAGATTCGCACATCAGTCGAGGTTTCTCAAGAGCACGGGTGAGATGAGAGGTTCCCAATGACGCGTACGGTTTCCCAAAGTTTGGGTGGGATGATGTCCAGTGGGACGATGACTTTTCCTGCAGATGGATGACCTGTGAGAAACTGATCAATCTTCACGTCACGCTGCTGCACTTTCGGTACGGAAGTGGCCGTCTTCGGAGACGTCCTCGAACTGAACGGTGAGTCGTTTGGAGACGCCCGCCTGTTCCATTGTGACGCCGTAGAGCCGGTCGGCCGCTGTCATCGTCCGTTTTCGGTGAGTGATAATGACGAACTGAGTCGACTCACGGAACTCTTTGACCACTTTCACGTAACGGTCGACGTTTGCTTCGTCGAGTGCTGCATCCACTTCGTCCAGAATGCAATAGGGACTGGGTTTGCTCTTGAACATCGCAAACAGCAGACCGACAGCAGTCATTGTCTTTTCACCGCCGCTCAGAAGCGAGATACTCCGAAGCTCCTTTCCGGGCGGACGGGCGACTATGTCAATCCCGCACTCAAGAACATCGTCCGGGTCTTCGAGGATGATGTCCCCTTCTCCACCGCCAAACAGTTTGCGATATAACTCCTGAAAGTGCACGCGGATGGACTCGAATGTTTCGAGAAACAGCCGTCGGCTCTCGACGTTGATGCGACGGATAATGTCCTCCAAAACGGCTTTGGCCTGGACGAGGTCATCAAGTTGTGCAGCCATCTCGGTGTATCGGGATTCGATATCGTCGAGTTCATCGAGGCTTTCCGTGTTGATGGAGCCAAGGTTCTTAATCTTGCGACGAAGCTTCTCGACACGCTCTTCAACCTCTGCCCGGGCAGATTCGGCATCTTCGACGGCCTCAACTTCCGGAAGTGTCTCATCGCTGCTGTCGTTGTCGGTCAACTCCTCGATCTCAAAATCGGAAAGCGTGTCGACGTCAAGCTGAGTTGATGCGTTGTCGCCATCATCTCGTGTCTCAAGGAGACAAGTGACCCCCTGATCGACCAGATCGGGCAGTTCGAGTTGAAACTCCTCGCGGATCTTCTCAACAAGAGATGCCATCTGATGTTTGAGATCGCGGGATTGCATCTCGAGACGATGCAGCGCATCCTTCTGTGTCCGCTGTTGTTCGCGGAGCGAGTCCTGTTGCTTCTGCCAGCGTTTTCGCGCTATCTTGCATTCGCCGAGTTCAATCCGCTGACCTCGGCTGGCTGCAGTGTGAGCTTCATCGGCCAAATAGAGTTCTGCGAGGGCAAATCGGGCCTGGAGGATTCCGCGATGCATGTCTCGTTGCTTGTTCAAAGCAGCTTTGAGTTGTGCGTCTGCCTGTCGAGTCTGCTGTTGTCGATGACGCTGATCATCCATGAGCCGCATGTGTGCTGCCTGAAGTGACGACAGGCGTTCTTCATGTTTGGCCAGTTGCAATTGCTCAGTGTTCGTCTCATCCTGCAATTGCTGAATCTGCTTCTGGACTGCACGAGCGATCTCGTCTCCCTCGCTAATTTGATGGTCGAGTTGCTCCCTCTGAAACTCCTGTTCCGAAAGAGTCTGTTCGAGATGGGCAAGCTGCGAGATCAGAGACTCGGACTGACTTGCCAGTCGTGACTGCTCTGCCCGCCCGGTATCGATCTCAGCTTGCAGGCGTCCACACTCCGCAGCCTGTGATGCGTGTTCGGACTTACGAATGGCGAGCAGTTCCATACGATCGTTCAGATCGCTTTGCAAGGCCTGCAACTCGCCATCGGACTCCATCAGAGAGGCGTCCAATTCGGTCAGACGTTGCTCTTCCGTCGCAATTCGGGAGCTGAGCATCTGCAACTCGGTGCGCAGGTGCCTCAGTTCGGTCTTGCGTGAAATGACGGCTGTCTCATTGGGGGCCGTGCCGACAAACAATGTGCCATCAGCCTCCAGAAGCTCACCCTGGAGAGTGACAAATCGACACCCGACTCCGTCCGCAGCATGCAGGGAAAACGCTGTGTCGAGTGTTTCGACAATCCACGTATCCGCCAAAAGCCGCTCAGCGAGTCCGCCAACTTCACAATGCGTCACCAGTTGATCTGCCCGGCGGAGCACTCCCTGACAGCTGCTCAGATCTCTGGCCGGCGCGACTCGCGTCCCTGGGCGTTTCAATTCCAGGAAGCCGGCTCGGCCCGTCAAATCGGAAATCGAATTGTTGAGGAAGTCAACCAGAGGTGCGAGTCTGTCAATCACGAGCAATTGTACTCGTGCTCCCAGCGCGACCTCCAAAAGTGGAGCATCATCCAGTTCCGTTTCGAGAAGTTGCCCGACGTTCCCACGGATCAGGTTCCAGGGATGCTTTCGAGACTCGGCGACTCGGCGCAGAATGTCGCGAACACCCGCGTTCAGTCCTTCCTGTCGCTCTTCCAGATCCTCTAAGAGATGGCGACGGGCAAGCTTGGCACTGCGTTCCTCACGCCACAGGGCAATCTGTCGCTCAATGGCGTTGTGATCGCCGCGGAGCCGACGTCGTTCGCGCTGTGCCTGTTCGATGCGTTCCTGCGCTTCGGCAACGACCTGTTGGGTTTGTTGCAGTGCCTGCTTTCGCTCGGCCAGTTCTTCGCGGGCTTCTGCAAGAGCAGTGCCGAGCATCTGCAATCGTGCGGTGAGTTCGTTGTCTTGCTCATTGAGGGTCTCCTGGCGGGACTGAATCGCATCCACCTCCCGCAGGTGTCGGTCATGCGCCTTCTGGAGTTGCTCGCGATCACTCCGCTGTTTGTCGATCCCATGTTGTGCATTTTGAAGACTCTCCCGCATTTGCTCGATTCGCTGCTCGCGGTCTTCGAGAGCCTGTTGCTGTTCGGCAAAGTCACCCTGAAAACGGGTGAGTCGTCCGCTGCTTTCCTCAAGTTCGTTTGCAACCGCCTGGACTTGCGATCGCAACACGTGTCGCTGGTGACGTAACCGTTCGATCTCCGCCGCGAGTTCGTTTTGCTGTGTCGTCAGGTGACGAATCGTGGATTCATGCTTCGCGATCTCCTCTCGCCCTGAACTCCTCCTCCGCTCCATCTTGCGGACAGCATCATCCAATTGCGAAACTGTGATGTCGATGTCGCTGAGTTGCTGGTCAAGATCTGTCAGTTGCGCATCTGTCGCGGTCAACTGAGCGGAGAGCGTTTCCGACTGTTGTGTGTATTCTTCGAGTTGTTCTGCCGATCGGCGATAGTCATCCGCTGCGAGGCCGGTCCACAGTTCGCGGAGTTCGGTCGTCAGTTCGCGGTACTTGGCCGCTTTGGAGGCCTGCGAACGTGTTGCGTTCACTCGCGATTCGAGCTGCTCGACAATGTCTTTGAGTCGAAGCAGGTTCTGGTCGACACGTTCGAGACGTCGCTGTGCTTCGACCTTGCGTGCTTTATATCGGCTGATGCCAGCCGCCTCCTCGAAGACGAGTCGACGTGCAGTGGGGTTGGCTTGCAGGATCTGGTCAACTCGCCCTTGTTCGATGATGCTGTAGGCAGCCGTCCCTGCACCGGTTCCCATGAACATCTCGCGGATGTCCTTGAGTCGCACGGCTGAGCGATTGAGCAGGTATTCGGAGTCGCCGCTGGCATACAACCGACGTCCGATCTGGACTTCGGCTGCGTCGATCGGCAGCAGTTTGTTTGAGTTGTCGAAGGTCAGCGTTGCTTCTGCAAATGCACTTCCCTTGCGACCGGCTGAACCGTTGAAGATGACATCCGACATCTCCTTGCCTCGGAGACTCTTGGCAGACTGATCTCCGAGAATCCACTTCAAGGCATCGACGACGTTGCTCTTGCCTGAACCGTTGGGGCCGACGACGCAGGTAATTCCCTCAGCGAAGTCGAACGTCGTTCGATCGGCGAAGCTCTTGAAGCCGAACAGTTCGAGGGATTTGAGCATGGGGGGACACAGCGGACGGAGCAGTCATCAACACGGCAGTGAACGCCAAAAAGCGATGGCAGCGCATGTCTGCGCTGTCATCGCCGTGAGCACAGAGTGATCATTTGTCATAGGCTGACACCGCTGAGAGGAATGACCGTTTCAATGAACGACCCTCGGTTGATGCAGACTCTCCCTCTTTTTCCGGTGTCGATTCGACCGATGCGGAAGTTTGCTTGATGAGCGAGGCTGGTTCAGAAGATGCTTTCGAATCCGATCTCTGAGTTGGAAGCTGGTCTTCGTCGACATCATCTGATTCAGTTTGTGGGAACATGTTCGGGCTCATGTTCTGATGTCCAACACGGGCAGCTTTACTTTGGGTCAACTGATCTGGAGCGTTTCGAATAAAATTCCTGCCAGCCTGAGGCAGGGCGTCAATCGCGATCGTACCTGGCAGATTGTGCTGATGCTCGGCCTGCACGAGCATCTGAACGACGTCAGGATAGCTGGCTCCCAGGTTGACGACTGTGCGAATGACTTCAGCAATCTCAGTCGAGACCTCCACACGGCGGTCCGGTTCACCGGGCTCGTAGCGGCTAACAACCACATGGTCCTGACCGACTTGTGAGGTGACCCAAATGTGCTTGCCTGCATTGATCGCCAGCGGTGCTGAAAACAGTTGATCATCTCCAAACAAGACGAGTTCCGCCTTTTTGCGAGTGGTCAAATGGATTAATGGGCTGGCTTCCGTGGGAAGGACGTGCATCATGAATTGCTCGTTCATGTCCTCTCCACGGATCGAGGGATCATTCGGATTGAGTGTCGTCAGAGTTCGGAAGGCACCGTAGCGTGTTTCGGTGCTCGGGTGATCCAGCAAGTCCATCAAGGGAGCATAGGCCTCTCCACCATCCAACGCAGCCATGGCAGCAAAGGCAAACACTCGGAACGCTCGCTCTTTGTCAGCGGCTTCGACCAGAACAGGGACCCCATCATCGACGCCCAGGTATGCCAGAGCAACGGCCGCATGGAAGCGAGCCTCAAGTGTCGGTGCGGTCAAACCTTCTTTGAGAACGCCAATGGCATCACGGCCGATGGCTTCCAGCTGGATGGCTGCTCTTTCTGCGGTCGGTCCCTGCAGGAGTTCGTCTTTCAGACGCTGCATGCGAAGCTGTCGTTCGACCTTGGTCTCGTTGAATGCGATGTTGCGTACAACTTCCAGATATCGGGCATCATTTTCCTTGTAGCTTGGATGAATTTCGAGATCGATGCGTGAGTCAGCGACGAATTTTGCCAGTGGACGCCGGATGCCGTACTCGTCGTAATCATGGAAGCGTTCACCAATTCGCTGGGTGATCCGGTTCGCCATGCGGACACTCCGGTAGTCGTCCCTGAGGTGGATGGACAGTGGTTTCGCTTCACGCAGGCAAACAGCTCCGGCAGGGATCGATCCACGCATGAGGTTGCTCACTTTAGACTCGTCATCGGATTCGGATGCAGAGATGAGGATGGGACCTTCCGCGCGGGCGAGTACGTGACCGGACATCACACCACGGCCGGGTACGATTGTTTTTTCAACAAGATCACATTTCATCAACCAGCCACCGGCAAGGCTTGTCGCTTCTGTCCCTTCCGGCAACCGGACCTGAACGTCGATCGTTTCGCCCTCGTCCTTCAGTACAGGCAGGTAGGCCGTTACAATCACGAGTGCAGTATAGGGTGACCGCAGAATCGAATTTGGATTGTCGATCTGTCTCCGACGCATCTCATCGAGTAGAGCCTTTCGCTCCTCAGTGCTGGCGGAGTCGCCTCCTGTGCCATCGAGATTCGTGACGAGTCCCACTCCCTGGAGTGGAACCAGCCTGTTCCCACTGATCGTGGTGTAGTCACCGACGAGCGATCGCTTGCCGGCCGCGCGTTCTTCCCTGAGAACGCGAGTCAGCGAGTCCTCCTCCTGCTCATCCTCAGGACTCTGCAGGCGAAACATGTTCATCTCCTGGCAGCCGACCAGACCGCCCAACAGGAGACAGAACAGCAGAGAACGCAATCGAATGTTTTGTGAGAACATGTGCATCGACATCCTTGGCGAAGCAAACGCAAGTCCCTGAATCGGTATCCGGACCATGACGCATGAGAGACGCAATGGGCGACTCTCGAACGCCGGGACCAAGGCCGACTGAGGAAATGTCTTCTGGGGATTTCAAGTTGAGAGAGAGGGGGCGGAGAATATGACCCGCCTTTTGCGAAGGTCAAGAGGCGACCTTGGAGAGTGTCTGATTTGGCGAAAGAGCCGCAGATTCAGCCGATTCTCAACTCAACATACGGCAGAATGTGCCGGAATTGCTGCTTTGAAATCTACTGCAGTCGACAACAGTGTGGGCTACACGGAGGAGCGTCAGAAGGCGGGCATGAGGAGGCAATTGGCAGATTTCCGGAGCCTGCAGTGACTCGACCGGCAGCGACACTCATCAGCTTCTCAACCTTGGAAGACTCACAATGCGGACATTCCGGTTGCTCGCCCTGACGCACGAGTTCCTCAAATTGAGCCTCGCAGTTTTCGCATCGGAATTCAAACAAAGGCATCGAATTGCTCCAACCTGGAAATGCAAGAGCCGCACATCTGAAATGTGCGGCTAACATAATCTTCGCATCGCATCATGATGCATGTAGGTGAATTGCAACTCAATAGTCAAGTACCGGATACCGTTGCATCAGTTCACGCTGTTTCTTCAAATTGAGATCGTCATCACCCGCATTTCGCATTTCGAAGGGTTTCTGTTCTGACGTCGAGGGAACCGATGGCAGCGACATGCGAGGTCCCTCGGTCAGCATGGGATTGGGGACAAGCACCCCTGTCCCTCTAATTGTTGTCTGATGTGGCGCCTGGGGCTGCTGATTGACGACCAGCAACAGGATGCAGCAGGCAGCCGTCATGGCAATCATCGGAGCCCAACCGGTGAAACGGTTTGGATTTGATCGAGGTGAGACACGATGAGCCGAGTGACTGATCCGGGTGGCAAGTTCGGGCCACAGGCTATCACTGGAGACATAGGTCGCAGGCCGGTCCGCCCGCTCCAGCAGAGAAAGTGTGCTCTTCATCTGCCGATAGTGAGTACGACAGTCTGGACAAGTGGTAATGTGGCGACGGACGGCTTCCTTCTCGGATGCATCATCCAGGTCGTGACCGACCCACAAGGCAATATCGTGTTGAGCCTGTTTGCAGTTCATGGCTGTCATCAAAGTTGAGGGTGACCGATGGCAAATCGCGTCAGGAAGATTAGGCAGGATAAATTCACAACTTGGTTGAAACAGGGTGGGATTCCGTGAGGGTGTTATTCTGTTGCCGACGCTCCCAGAGTTCCTGAAAACGGTTTCGTGCCTCTGCCAGTCGCCAGCGAATGGTCGCTTCCTTACGGTTGAGGATCGCAGCGATCTCGGACGTTGAAAAGTTCTCCAAATCTCTCAGGACCAGGACCGTACGGTACTTCTCCGGGATTTCTTCAATGACCGTATGCACTTCCTGATGTAGGTCACGTGTTTCTCGGGGGTCGGGCATGCCGGGATCTGGCCAGCGATCCTGCTTGTTCTCGCTAAATAGCGACATCAGCCCCCGGCGCTTCTTCTTTCTCAGGTGATCAAGTGTCAGATTGACCCCGATCCGAAACAACCAGGGGCCAAATCGTCGGGATGTATCAAACTGTTCCAATCGCTCATAGACACGGAGGAACGTTTCCTGCGCCAAGTCTTCCGCGAGCACTTCATCACGAACAAACCGCAGAATGACCCGCAGCAGGCGTCGCTCGTATCGCTGAACCAACTCTCCGAACGCCTCTTGATTGCCACGCCGAGCTTCATCGACTAGCCGAGCGTCGCTCAATGGGGACGTCGACTTAAGGTCTTTTTGTGTATCAAGTTGCTGCTGACTTGCCGACATCGGCTCCTCATGTTTCGCAGAGTCCAAAGTGGAGTCCCCTCACTGCTCAATCTCATTTACGTTGCATCCTAACAGTTCGTTGGAGGAACTCACCAATTTTCTTGCTGACTGGTGAATTCGGCAGGGAGAATCCGCCATTTGCACCGAGACTGCGGAGCTGCATCTCGAACGTTTTCTCAGTTGAATGCACTGATCAGGAATCGGCCACCTTGACCAAACGATCACACCGAAGCCGTTCAATGAAGTGCTCTCACATGTCCCTTACAACGGCACACATCTCCCAGAAATTGCCGAAAAGCAGCCTCGTTCTCCGAGAGTCGTGTGGCAAGAGATGGAGAGGTCATGGTCAGGACACGGTTTCCTAACTCGATGCAAAGAGCACGGTTGCGGCAGTGACTTCATCACTGACGATCGCATGCCGACAAGATTCGGTCGCGGAATTTGTGTTGGCTCGCCGATCTAAGGCATGAGAGGCATGTGGTCTGAATGTGTTCTCTCTCGGGACCTGGAGTCTCCTTGCGAAACGACAGTTCTTGCCGTCACGACGCGATGCGGCGTGTCAGCCGGGGCGAATCAGACACCCCTCTTGATTCTCGATCACTCTGACAATTTGTTGCCATGTTCATAAAGCCATTTCGCATGGCCGCTCAGGCCTTTGCGCTCAAGATGTCTCCCCGCCGGATGGCGGCCGGGCTCGCGATCGGAACCGCTGCGGGGATGGTCCCGAAAGGGAACCTGACAGCCATTGTGCTGATGACAGTATTGTGTGCTCTGCAGGTGAATCTGGCAGCGGGACTGTTGGCAGTGCTGGTTGTGTCATTTGTCGCATCACTGGCTGACCCGTTGTTCCACGAGATTGGCTACGCAGTCCTGACAGCTGAGAGTCTGCAATCCACTTGGATCTGGTTCTTCAATCAGCCACTTGCAGCCTGGACCGATCTGAACAATACCGTCGTCATGGGCAGTCTGATTGTCGGACTGATCTCGATCTATCCGGTGTACCGCGCTACGCGACCGGTCTGTGAACGATACGCGCCGGTGATCTCGGAACGTGTCCGCAAGTGGAAGGTCGTCATGTGGCTCGCGGGAGCTTCGGTAACCGACCGTCTCTCAGCGGCAGCAGAATGAGGTTTGGAGTCAATCATGTTGCGCTGGAGCTATCTCGTTCCACGAGTTTTGATCGCTACGATCATCTGGGCGTTCTTCGCTTTCGGGTTCGATCCGCTGTTGCGTTATGAACTCGTGAGCACCGGTGAGTCCATCATCGGCGCGAAGGTCGACGTCGCAAGCCTCGCGACGCGGTTCTCTCCGCCGGAACTGCGACTCAGTCACGTGGAAGTGGCTGATCCGAGACGGACAAACGATAACCTGTTCGACTTTGGAGAACTCCGAGTGAGACTGGCCGGTGATCCGCTCTTGCATCGAGAGTATGTGATCAAGGAGGCAACGCTCGATGGACTGCGGGTGAATGCGGACCGGTTGAGCGATGGCAGTCTTGATCCGACGGAAGATTCAGCTGGCGAAGGGATGGATCTCGGACCGCTCAGGCGGCAATTGGAACTCGTCGGTCTTCGCTGGTACGACGACTTGGTTGCGGTCGCGAAGAAAGAACTCGATCCCGGGTCTCTGGAAACCGTGCAAGTCGCGAACGCCGTTGAGGAGGAATGGAAGACACGCATTGATGATCTCAAGCTGCGGATCGACGAGTTACAGGAGCGCATCGACGGCATGCAGGATGTCACTCGGGTCAAGGGCAAACCACTCGAACAACTCGATGCCTACGCCCGTGCGTCCGATGACCTCAAGCAACTGCTGATCGACTCGAATCAACTGAAAGACGAGATTCAGCAACTCCCTGCATTGGCCCGCCGCGATGTGGCCCGGATTGATCAGGCACGTCGCAATGACACCGAGCGTCTCCGGCGGCGCATCAGTCAATTGCCACTCAACGGGGAGGAGATCGCAAAATCATTGCTAGGCCCGCAGATGCATGAACGGTTGCAGACACTCGCCAACTGGATGGGCTGGACGCGGCGATACATTGAGGCCGGCAAAGAGGTCGAGCCGGCACTTCCAGTTTCGCGTGGGCAATGGATCGAGTTCCCCCGCCAGGGACGATACCCCAAGTTCGTCCTCCAGTCGCTCCGTCTCACAGGAGAAGCGCGACACGACGGACAGCCGTTTGCCATCACCGGGCAAGTCAACGAAGTCTCATCTGACCCACAATTGTATGGTCGGCCCACGACATGGCAGTTTTCGGTCGCTGGTCCCGATCCGTTCTCTGTCAATGGACATTCGGACCTCTCATTGAGTCAGCCGGTGCACGAGATCACGTTCGACTGGCGAACCGATCGTCCGACCGTGGCGACGATTGGCAGAGATGGAAAGCTGGCGGTTCGCATGACCGCGCCGACCATGACGTGTGGCGGCTGGGTTCGCCTCGATGGTGATCAACTGTCGTGTCAGCTGAAATTGCGGCAACCGACACTCTCAGCAACACTCACCGAATCGTCCGAGGACTTTGCCCAACAGTGGATCGCACCGGCACTCACCTCGATTCACGAGACGGACGCGACACTCTTCGTGACAGGAACCCTCATCGATCCACAATGGAAGATCGAGTCGGACCTTGGTCGCCAAGTCGCCAGCGGCTTTCAGCAGGTCCTCCTCACACAGATCGACACAACTCGGGCCCGGTTGATTGCCAGGGCTGAGTCGATCGCCCAGGAAAAGATGGCCGTTCTCCCGGGCTTTGCGAATCAGCATACCCAGTTCCTGCTCGCAGAAGTCACCAGCCGCGAGTCACGCGCCAAACAGGTGACCACCAAACTGACCGGTGGACAACTCGGGGAAAAACTCAACCTCGACCGGCTACTACGGCGATAGGCTCATGTCACGGGTGACTTCGAGTGCTCTCCTGACATCTCGCGGACGAGACTCGGGACAGCGTATCCGGGCAGACTTGCGCGGAGTTGATCAATGATCGCGACGGCCTGTGCGTCCGGCACTTCGAAGTGGACCGTGCCCTTCACGCGGTCGAGTTGATGCAGATAGTAAGGCATCACGCCGAGGTTGATGAGTCGTTCGCTCAGCAGAGTCATAATGTCCGCGTTGTCATTCACGCCTCGCAGTAGGACCGATTGATTGAGTGTCGTGATGCCGGACGTCACAAGACGCTTTAATGCAGCGGCACAATCGTTGACTACCTCCGCTGGATGGTTGGCATGCACAACCATGATGGGGGTCAGCGAATCGTGAGCCATCAGCAGGTCGATGAGCCGATCCGTCACTCGATCCGGTAACACAATCGGGAGTCGGCTGTGCACCCGCAAGCGACGCACATGAGGGACATCTGCGATCAGCGTAACGAGCTGCTTGAGCCGTGTGTCTGTGAGCATCAACGGATCACCGCCGCTGAGGATGATTTCGTGTAGCGACTCGTCTTCGGAGATCACCTCTAGTGCTGCGTCCCACTCGTCGAGTCTCCGGGGTTCCTCGCCGTAGGGATAGTGACGTCGAAAACAGTAGCGACAATGGACAGCACACGATCCGGTTGCGATCAGCAGCGCACGGCCTGCATACTTGTGTAACAGTCCGGGAGCACGTCGGGCCGCCTCGTCACCGACTGCATCGAAGGTGAAGCCCTCTGCCTCGTCGAATTCTGCGTCCAGCGGTAGCACCTGTCGCAGCAGCGGGTCGTATGGGTCGCCTTGCGTCATCCTCCGGAGGAAACTCTCGGTCACCAACAGCGGAAACAGCGTCGCTGCCCGTTGAGCGGCCTCACGATGATCCTCCGGAAGACCAAGCCGGTTAAACAGCACGTCGACATCCCGCACTGCATCCGTCAGTGAACGGTGCCAATCAGAGCCGCGCCCGTCAGTAAGCGGCCCCTCTGCCGCGCTAATTCGGTCGAGAACCATTCCACCTGTGTCAACGGCCGCTTCCTGACGGGCGCTGCTCTGATGTGTGTCGCCAAATTCCTCGACTCCCGGCGATATTCCCCCGTCTGCGCTCATCTGCTATTCTCACGCGGCGTATTTTCCACAGGTGTCACAGTAGCGAAGATGAAGGCGAAAGACCAATGGCGACAATCAATGTCGGTGATTTCAGAAAAGGGATGAAAGTGCTGCTCGACGGACAACCGTGCGAAATGCTGTCGGTCGAGTTCAAGAAGCCGGGGAAGGGACAGGCAGTCTACACGACTCGGATTCGCAATCTGCTGAACGGCAAGACTTACGATATCAAATACCGGAGTGGCGACTCACTGGAGTCCGCTGACATCCGTAACAGCGACGGCATCTACTCCTACTTCGACGGCACGGATTACATCTTCCTCGACAATGAATCCTTCGAGCAGGTCGGCCTCTCCGGAGAGGTCTGCGGCTATCAGATGAAATTCATCCCGGAAAACACCGAGTGCGGCCTGCTGTACTGGAACGGCCAGCTCATCGGTGTCACCCCCCCCAAGCACATCGTCCTGGAGGTCACTTACACCGAACCAGCCGCCAAGGGGGACACGGCGACCAACGTCACCAAAGCCGCCACCGTCGACGTCGGCGGCGAAGTGCAAGTCCCCGCCTTCATCGCTCAAGGCAACCGCATCAAGATCGACACGGAGTCTGGGACGTACATCGAACGCGTAAACGACTGAGGAGTGAGTAGCGAAGCTTCAATCAAACGTCTTCGGAAACCAAGGGTGAGGAATCTTCGGTCGCGTGAGCCGTGGATACTCGATTCCGCCAGAGAAACGCCCCGCTGATAACAATCCCGAGCAGGCAGCTTCCTTTCAATATCAGAAGACTCGGTGGCCTCCACCAGGCTCCTGTCGTGATTTCGATCAGGTCCGAGATGCCAAACCCGCAAAGGAAGGCTGCGCATAAGTATCCGATCCAACGCGATTGACGTGGTTGCTGAAGAGATCGAACGATCATCAACACCGAACAGATGAACCACCAGATCGCTTCAGCAAGGTTGAACAGACTGAGGGAAATCATCGTTGTCTCTGTCAAAGTTGCGATGGATGCATCTCTCTGATCAAGGCATCACCTCTCCATCCTGCATGTCGTCCAGTTGACTGCGTTCTTAAGTATCTGCACGAAGCTGGGTGTCTCGAAGTCGCCGGGATAGCCGAGTGATGTGTAGAAGGAACGGCCGCCGTTATCGCGGATGTAGATCCAAGCCATGGGTTCGGGGTCGTGCCCCTCGACGCGGCCCATCAGGAGTGGGGTTGCTCCCACGGCAAGCGGGCTGACGACATACAGAGAGCCGTCTGACGTGAACTCGTCAGTCGGGACACCAATCAGGATCGTATGGTCGGCATGTTCCTGAATGATGTTCACTGTCGCGACCAGTTCGTTGCCGTGGTGGTTTGAGTAGTTGCCGCCGAAGACTTCCGCGTCGAACTCGGGCCAGGCGTTGTAGCCTTCGGGAGCGGGTTGGTTTCGCAAGGTGAAGGCGTGTGAGGCCGTGCGGATACCGATGACCGGTTTGCCGGCGGCAACGTGGTCACGCACGAGTTGCAACTGCTCCGGAGGCGGCGTGCGGCGACGTACACTGACAAACAGAAGGTCAGCCTCTTTGACAGCTTCGATGCCGGGGAACATGTTCTTGTCCTCCTCGCTGGCATGGATGATGGTCACGCGGTACTTGCTGCCGAGGTGTTCGAGAGCGAACTTGGGAAGCGTCTCGTTCGTGCGGTATTCCTTCTCGCCAATGAGCATCACGATGTGCGTACGAGTGTCCTGGCTGAACACGAATGACCCGCCCCCGATCAGTTGGTCGCTGGTGATCGTGGGGCAGACGAACTTCTCGATGTGCTCGACGATCAGATCGGTGCCTGTGAAGTGACTGACGTAGGGCCATGCTTTGGGGTTGTACATCGTGTCCGTAAGGTCCCGCATGAGGACGACGTTCTTGCCGTTCCGGGCCATCTGCCGCAGGCCGAACGGACGACCGAGGACACACATGTTGGTGTGCACGCCGGTGAGGATGACGTTCCTGATGCCCCGGTCTTCGAGGATGTTCCAGACCTCGTCCCCCTGATCGCTGATGTAGTCCCGGTTCGCATCGATCGTGAGGACATCGATCTGCCGCTTCCACGGGGCACGGGGGTTGCGGCCCATCGCTTCGAGCTTGGCCGCCCAAGCGACATGCTCATCCGGGTCATCATCCTCTCCGCCGTCCGACTGATCGACGGGGTACTTCCCCCGTTCCTCTGCGGGGATCTGATGACACCATTCGCCGATCTCGTTCGGCAGGTTCGAGGCAACGGGAGCCGCCTTCGCACGTTCGCGGGCTGCGTGTCCTTCGTAAAAGTCCATGCAGCTGCTGGGCGAATGGATGATCGTCGCCCCCTGCTCACGAGCCTGACTGAGGACCTCGTTCAGCCGTGGCGCGAACTCGCTTTCACGCCGGACCGCGTTGAGGCAATGATGCAGGTTCCACATATCACAAACGATGATGGCCGTCTCGGACGGCTGCCACGATTCCTCGCGGGTGAGGATGTGGTATCGCCCCGAATCTTCGGAGGTTTCGGTACGGTAGCGGAGCGTGAGGTCGAGCGGCTCAGCACTCTTGACCGGCTGCGAAACCGCAAGCAAAACGAGGCACAGGACGAGTGTACGGGCGAATGATCGCATGGGGGTGTCCTTGGAGGGCAGAATCAGTGCGAACCTGATTGTGTCCCGTCTGGCCGTTCAGGGCAAATGTTCGGTCCGTTCGCGATCAAGACCGTTCTGAAAACGGTCGCTAAACGCATGTCTTCCGATCTTGTCTCGTCTCTGCAATTCCATCACACTCGACGCTCGTGATTCCTCCGTATCTCTGTGTCTCCGTGGTGAGTAATGGACCACAACGGCAAACTGTATATCGAAACCGTCGGCTGTCAGATGAACGTGCTGGACAGCGAACTCGTTGTCGCGGCACTGCGGCAGCAGGGATATGAACTCACAGACAACCCCAAGGAGGCGGACACGGTCCTGTTCAACACGTGCAGCGTGCGGGAGTTGGCCGAACAGAAGACGTACAGCTCGGTCGGACGGTTCAAGCGGGCGAAAGATCAGAACCCGGCCAAGGTCTTCGGCGTCATCGGCTGCATGGCTCAACAGGAGAAGGAGCGGGTGTTTCAGCGGGCCCCCCACGTCGATCTGGTCGTGGGCACCGGTCAACTCGCAGACATTCCGAAGTTGGTTGAGGAGGTCCGCCGCACACGCAAGCGTCAACTGGCTGTCTCGCTCGGCCGCAAAGAGGGGAACCGTGAGGAAGTCGCGGGCTCGTTCACGAGTTACGATCCGTTGCGCGATCCGCAGATGCGACCGTCGCCCTGGCAGGCGTACGTCCGCATCATGATCGGCTGCGACAAGTTTTGCACATACTGTGTCGTCCCCAATACGCGCGGCCCTGAACAGTCCCGCTCACCGCTCGATATCATCCGCGAAGTCGAGTCGCTGGCGGAACAGGGAGTCAAAGAAGTCACTCTCTTGGGACAGACCGTCAATTCGTACAAATACACTCTTCGTGATGGAGACTTCGCACATCAGACGAGAGACATTCGTCTCGCCAATCTGCTCAAATCGATTCATGACACGCCGGGCATTCAGCGAATCAAGTTCGTAACGAATTTTCCCAAGGACATGACGACCGACCTGCTGGAAGCCGTCCGCGATCTGCCCAAGGTGGCTCACTATCTGCACGTGCCGTTGCAATCCGGCTGTGATGACGTGCTGGCCCGGATGAAGCGCGGGTACACGACCACCGACTACCGCGAGATGATGGACCGCATCCATACGATCATCCCCGACTGTGCGGTGTCGAGCGACTTCATTGTCGGCTTCTGTGGCGAGAGTGAAGAGTCGTTCCAAATGAGCATGGAGGCCGTCCGCGAGTACCGCTTCAAGAACAGCTTTATCTTCAAGTACTCCCCCCGCCCCGGCACGAAAGCGTTCGACCTGTACCAGGACGACATCCCGGAGGACGTCAAGAAACGCCGGAATAACGAGTTGCTCGACCTGCAGAACCAGATCAGCGAGGAGGACAACGAAAGATTCATCGGCCGCAACGTCGAGGTGCTCGTCGAAGGTCCCAGCAAGTGGGCCGAGAAGGGGCATCAGCCGGACGTCACCCAATCCCTCCCCGGCTGGCACGACGGCGCCTCTGTCGGACAAATGCCAAGAGTCGAGAGTCAAGAGCCGGACAATCTCGTGACGCTCTCAACTCTCAACCCCGCGACACAACTCGTCGGTCGCACAAAATGTGACCGCATTGTGGTGTTCGACGGCAACCCCCGCCTCGCAGGTACTCTTGCCGACATCACCATCCACGACTGCACGCAAACCACCCTCGTTGGCCAAATCGTCACCCGCGAAGTGCAACACAGCTCGCATGAGTTGTTGCCGATTCTTGGTTAGTTGACCGATGCTCTCACCCCCCGAGATTGCACGTATCGAAGAATCTCGGCAGGCGTTGGCGACGTCTGAGATTGCGGAGGTGGCGGAGCCGTTGGGGGGTGGGTGGATGTGCTTCGCTGGAGTCGGAGCTTGGGCGAATCAGGCGAGTGGCGTGGGGCTGAATGGGGAGGTGACGCGAGATGAGGTACGAAGGATGGTAGAGTTTTATGAGTCGCTGGGGGTCGAGCCGCGGATTGAGGTGTGTCCATACGTGGATGCATCATTGCTGGACGGGCTGGCTGACGAGGGATTTGTATTACGGGAGTTTGAGAATGTGCTGGCGCGTCAATTGACGGAAGGGGAAGATTTGCGGGCGTGTCATCCGTTTGGTTGGCCGCAAGACGTGGAAATTGTCCACGTCGATCCGGCCGATGAAGCAATGGTTGAAATGTATGCGAGAACTGTGATGGACCAGTTCTTCCTCGACAGACCAGACGAGACAACCTTGGTGTTGGCTCGGAGGACAGTGCGACATCCTCGGTCAGACGCGTTTATTGCATTGGTTGATGGCGAATCTGCAGGTGGTGGTGGAATGGAATCAACCGAGATGGGAGCAGCACTGTTTGGAGCGGGTGTCTCTCAGAAGTTTCGTCGTCGGGGAATTCAATTGGCCCTGATGCTCACTCGACTTCAACGGGCCTGCAGCCAAGGCTGTCGCATCGCCTGCATCAATGGTCAACCCGGGGCCGACACCGAGCGCAATGCGTTCCGGGTTGGGTTCCAGCTCGCCTACACCAAAGCCATTCTGGTGCGACCGGGCAAAGGACTCGTGCCGTCGCCCTAGTGAGTTCAATGGCCAGCAAACATCAGCAGCTTTTCTCGACGATCTTTCAAGCATGACTCATTCTCTTTCCGTGGCAATACGTGACGCGACGACGGTTGATGTTCCGATCCTTGCCAAAATGAATCAACAACTGATTCGTGACGAAGGGCATCGGAATGCAATGTCGATCGTTGAGCTTCAGAATCGGATGGCAACGTGGCTCAGTGGAGAGTATTCCGCTGTTATCGCTGAGCAGGAGGGCGATACAGTCGGCTACGCTCTCTTTCAGGAGAACGCCGACCACGTTTACGTTCGACAATTGTTTGTGAGCGAGCATTCGCGTCGACACGGAGTCGGAAAATCACTGGTCACGTGGATCAATCAGCACGCTGACGACTTTGAACTTAGGCTGCGCATTGATGTACTGGTCGGCAACCAGCAGGCGATTGAATTCTGGCACGCGTTGGGATTCAAAGACTACTGCATCACGATGGAGCGGGAGTCATGATCTCGATTGAGTTGGAACCGCAACTTGGAACCGAGGAGTTCGTTGACGTACTGCGACGATCAACTCTTGCTGAGCGACGACCGGTCGACGACATTGACCGCATCGCGGGCATGTTACGCCATGCCGATCTCATAGTGACCGCTCGAATTGAGGGAAAACTGGTAGGTGTGTCTCGGGCCATCACGGATTTTCACTACTGCACCTATCTGTCCGATTTGGCTGTTGATGTTGCTTTTCAGCGACAGGGGATCGGCAGGGAACTCGTTCGGCGAACGCACGATGCGGCCGGGTTGGGGACGTCTCTGATTTTGCTCGCGGCTCCGAATGCGAGAACGTATTATCCGCAGATTGGGTTCGAGCCGCACGATTCCTGCTGGATTCTCAGGGACAAGTGATCCAGATGGCGGCTGAGGACGTTTGACTTGAGAGCAAGGATCTGCCTCACCGTCAGATCCGCACCAGGGAACTACCAGGATGAGTCGCGGGAAGCCGGATACTGATGCCAACAAGGCCCTCTCGGTCGAGCATGAGCGGTCCAGTGTTTGGGGGACGCTGTTTGTCTTCGGGTTCTTTGGACTGTTTGGTGTCGCAGGAGCCGTTGCCTTCTACTTCCTGACGATTCAACCGCTATGGGATGTTTACCGGGCGAGCAGTTGGGTCGAGACGCCTTGCACAGTGCTCAGCAGTGCGGTGGAAACTCATCCAGGGGACGAGAGCGACACCTACAGCATCGAGATCGAATATGAGTATGTCTTCCAGGGCCAACGGTATCAGGGCGATCGGTACCACTTCATGGTTGGCAATTCGAGCGGACGAAAGTGGAAACAGGCAGTCGTCGATGCCCATCCTGTAGGCCATCAAACCATCTGTTATGTCGATTCAGCCAAGCCGAGTGAAGCCGTCCTGCATCGAGGACTGACGGTTGACATGTGGTGGGGCCTGTTCCCGATCCCGTTTCTTGCAGTGGGGATTGTCCCTCCCGTGCTGATGCTGCGGGGCAAGCGGAAGAATGATGTGACTAGTGGTTTGGCACCTGCCACTACGAATCTCGTGACGAATCAGTCATCAGACCTGCCTGAACTCAGTTCTGATGGCCCGGTAACACTGAAGGCAGCCTCCTCTCCGTGGGGAAGTTTCATCGGCTCGGTGATTGTCTGCCTGTTTTGGAATGGAATCATCTCGATTCCCATCAGCGAGGTCGTCCAGAGTTGGCGGGATGGTGACCCGGAGTACGTGCTTACGTTCTTCATGATTCCGTTCGCATTGGTTGGATTGGGAATCGTGGCATGGATGGTTTACGCGTTCATCGCTTTGTTCAATCCAAGACCGACGCTCACGATTAGCCGCGGAAGCATCCCGCTGGGGGAAACGGCACATGTCTGGTGGAGTTTTCAGGGAAGTACATACTCGATTCGTGTCCTCAAGTTGACGCTAAAGGGAGTCGAGAAGGCCACCTACCGGCGAGGCACGGATACACACACGGACGAGGAAACATTTTACGAAGAGGTGCTCTCTCAGCATGATCAGGCGTTCGATATCGCCAGTGGAGAGGTGGATGTGACGATCCCTGCGGACAGCATGCATACGTTCAAGTCCGACAACAATGAAATCGTCTGGTCGCTGCATCTTACTGGCGACATCCCCGCACGGCCGGATGTCAATGCGATTTTTCCCATCAAGGTCGTCCCACATCAGGGAGGCGAACGGTGAACAGGCTGGAGATCGAATTCCCAAGGGAGCGAAACACGTTTGAACCGGGCGAGGAGATTGACCTGACCGTCTCATGGGAGTTGGAGGAAGCTCCAGAGCGGATTGAGTTGCGGCTTGTCTGGAACACGTCCGGCAAGGGAACGACGGATCTCGAGATCGTGCAAGCAGTCCCGTTCGAGTTTCCATCGCCGTTTGAGACACGTCAGACTCGCATGACGTTGCCTGGCTCCCCGTACAGTTTCTCGGGAAAACTGATCACCCTGCAGTGGGGACTGGAGTTGATCGCATTCCCCAGCGAAGAATCGACGCGGCGTGAAATCGTGATCGCCCCTTCAGGCACTGAGGTGCGGTTGAAGTCCATCAAACAGACCGAGCAAGTGATTTGACATGCGTGCAGCCGACAACCCCTTCCGGGCTGATCGCGTGCAGAGCTTGCGATATCGGTTTCACGACGGCGACGACTGGGAATCGATGCTTGCCCGACTGCAGAAGTGCTCCTTTCGAGCGGCCATTGTCGGTCCAGAGGGAGTCGGCAAGACGACTCTGCACGAGGAACTCGCAGCTCGATTGGAGAAAGACGGACATCCAATTCGATGGCTGAGACTGAATCGAGAGAATCGCCGTCAGGCTCCTGCCTTGATCCGCCGAACGTTTGCCGACATGACCCCGAAACATCTGTTGTTCATCGACGGAGCAGAACAACTCGGCTTCTGGAGATGGCAGCTGATCAAACGCAGGGCAGGACGACTGGCAGGACTGGTCATCAACACTCATACAAGCGGATGGCTGCCGACGCTCATCGAATGCAAGTCGAGCGTCTCATTGTTGAGTGAGGTTGCCGAAGAGCTTCTCCCCGAGGAATTACGACCGCCCCAGGAGACGTTGGTAAGCCTGTTTGATAGACATGCGGGGAACATCCGACTCTGCCTGCGGTCGCTGTACGATCAATGGGCCTCAGCACCGGATGTCAGAGGACAGGTCCCTCGCTAACGCTGCGGGCTCTGATTGTCGTCCCCTTGCTCGGCCATGCGTTCGGCGACCCATGTGTCGATGAACAACTGGCTGGCGTGATACATCAGCATCGGGAACAGGGCGAAGCCGCCAAAATGGTTGGCAACGAGCAGACCGATCGGTAGCGTCTTCTGGCTGCCGGACATCGCGACAGCGACGCGGTCTTCGCGAGAGAATCCGAGCAACTTTCCCCCCTGCCAGGCGATGAACATGGCAGCGAGATGCACAACGACACAGCTAAGCCAGACGACAAGCACCGGGACGAGGCCGATTCTCGGGCGACTCGTATCAGCGAGTTGAGGGCCTGCTTTCAGGAAGGCAGCTGAGAACACGATGATCAGGACACACGACTGGGCGACCACACCAACGAGAGACTTGTGGTCGATTGCCAGTTGACGAAGGCGCGGAATGAGTCGAACCAGTTGTCCGAGTGTCGCCGGGATCAACGCGGAGAAGATGAGCCTCTTCATCATGTCAAGTGTGTCAAACTCGAATGTCGACGCGACAACAACGCTGAGCCAAAGGGGGGTGAACAGGAAACAAAGACCATTGGTCAGCATCGTCACGAGGAGCGAGACGGCATCATTTCCCCCCGCCTTGCGCGTCCAGACTGAGGCTGCGGCCATGGTGCAGGGGACCGTCGCTGCGATCATCAGGCCAATCGCGAGTCCGTTGTGTTGCTGGAGAGGCATCAGAGGCCAGGCAATCAGAGGCGTCAGCCCGTAGTTCACGAGACATGCGAAGATGACCGGACCGGGATACCTCAGTGATCGCCCCAACTGCCGACTGTCGAGCGAGAACGACATCAGGAACAGGATGACCGCGACAAGATACGTCGTCGCTTTGGGACCGATAGCCAATTCAATCCTGTGAATGCTGTCCGGCGACAATCGCATGCCGAGGGTGATCCCCGTGGGAATCAGCACTACAAGGCCGACCAAGAACCAGTGCCGCTTCAGCCATTGCATGGAAGGGCCAGCTTTCCAATTGGCGGTGGTTCAGGAAGAAGGGAGCTATTCATTCTCGGCAGAATCTCCGTTCTCAGACTGCTCGTCACTCTCGGCCTCCTCCTGAGGACCATCACCATTCCCCGGCGTCTCCGGTGCTTCCTCTGCGGAGGGAAGGTCGACAGGGGGACCGTCCTCGAATCGCAGGTCGGGGCGTTCCTCGGACTGCGGGAGGTCTGTGGGTGTCTCTTTGTTTTCGAGGAGTGCCGGTGATGCCTCATCCGGAGAACTTTCTACTGTGGGCATCGGCTCTTCAGTAGTCGACTCTGGTTGAGTGTCGGATGCTTCCGGTGCTGAAGGGGTCGCGGTCAGCTGTGGATCAACCGCAGACTCCCCCTTCGCAAGTCGTCGCCAGCGACGGACGAGAGATTGATTGCCCAGATGTTGAGCGGCACGAACCGATTCACGTTCGAGGATGGCGACAGCTTTCTCAAACTCCCCTTGCTGTGCCAGGGCGTTGGCCATCAGGGATGTCGCAGCTGTGCCCCAACTTCCAGGCCTTTTGAGGTAATGCTCGGCTGACTCGGCTGCCACGCCAAAGTCATGCATCTCGTATTGAGCGAGAGCGGCCCAGTAGGTTGACCAGTCTAATGCGTTCTGGTTCGGAGTTTCCGGGTGTGGAAGAGAAATCCGCGCTTGCAGGTAGACCTGAAGTGCAGAATCGATCTTTCCCTGTGCGGCATCAATTCTCGCCTGCTGCAGGCTGCGCTTGGGGGCAGCGAACACATCATACTTCCCTGTCTCCGGATTGACGGCGACCTGAATGGGGCCCTGCAGAACAAATGACTGGCGCATCAGCATTTCGGACTGTTCAGGTGTCGGCGTGCTCATCAGCGTCTGATCCGGATAGTCCCAGATTCCGATATCCTTGAGGTCCCACAATCCGTTTTGTCCTGCTTCGACCAGTCGATCGATGAGCCCATGTTCCTGAAGCGCGTTCGGGGTCAAGCCATCGTAAATCTCCAGAGGGATGGGAAGGGCTGATTGCAGCTTGCCGACTCGGGGTGCCCAGGTACTGCTGGTGCCAATCGCGAGGACTTCAATGTCGGACAATTGCTGAGACTTGAGCGGGTAACTCAGCCCTCGCAGGTCATGCTGGCGGAAAATGGCATCATTCTCTTGAGCGGCTGCCAGAGTGGCCGGGATCTGAGGCAGGGGGGACTGAGCATCATCATTCGCTGACGACAAGGGCACACCGAGAGCGCAATCAAACATATAGACGCCTTCCTCGGGGATCACCACCCCCACAAGCAACGCTCGATCGGCCCCTTCTCCGGGCTCACGTGGACGGATGACGACGGCGTCCAAGTGCAGCTGACGGAGCATCATCCCGTAAATCCATGCGCGAGTTGCTGCCGTGCCACGACCGAAAAGAATCGCCTGAAGCGGACCAAACGGGGGAGATTCGGGTGTTTCATTCACCAACTCAACGGTCCGCACCAGCCTGTAGAAGAGAGCCACCGCCCGCTCAAGGTTCGTCCGCTGTTCGTCCGTCAACGTGGAGTCGACCATTTGACGAACGAGCAGGCTGTTCCGGAGATATCCGGCGTCGACAATCGTGAACTGATCCAGTGAGGTCTGGGCGTCCACCGCTTCTGGCAGTAACTTGGCGCGGAGCTCGGTATCGTTCTCAGCCGTCGAGAAATCCTCCGCTGCACCACACTGCATCAACCAGGTATTCAGCATATTGACGGTCATGTCCTGACCGGAACTGATCCCATAACGCTCTGGCTGAAGGGCATCGAGCAGATTATCAATGTCCCGCTCGCATTGTTCGGGCGTTGACGTGAACTCGTCAATGACCGTCTGTGACTTCTCCTTCGGTTGAGGGCTCTGTTTCTCACAGGCGGTGACGGTCAGAAGCAGAAGGAGGCCGGCTGAAAGGGCAAGCCTTCGCCCGGGAGAGACGATTCCTGGTAGGTGGTTGGGGAGGTAGACGTTCATCATGGATTTGTCAGAAAAAGAGCTGCAACAAGGAATAACGGCCTCAGTTGACACTGCTGAATGAGTTTGTCAGCTCGCGAAGTTGGGTCAACTCGGCCAGTAATGATTCTACGTGATTGAGCGGCAACATGTTGGGGCCATCACTGAGAGCCTGATGAGGATTCGGGTGTGTTTCGAGGAAGACGCCATCGCATCCGCAGGCAACGGCTGCCCGAGCAACAGGACGAATCATCTCCCTTGCACCGCCCGTCTGACTGCCGCCCGGGCGTTGAACGCTGTGCGTCGCATCGAAGATCACAGGGCACCCCAGCGACTGCATGATGGGGATGGCCTGCATGTCATTCACCAGCCGACCGTAGCCGAATGTCGTGCCCCGCTCCGTCAGCAGGATGCTTGAGCAGCCCGATTGCTCGCTTTTGCGAACCGCATGGACGATGTCTTCGGGGGCGATGAACTGAGGTTTCTTGATATTCAGGAGGCGACCATATTTGGCTGCTGCTCGTGCGGAGGCCACGATCAGGTCGGTCTGCCGGGCGAGAAACGCAGGGATCTGCAGAATGTCGCAAACGGCTGCCGCGGGATCGGCCTGCTCCGGCGAGTGGATGTCCGTCGTGATCGGAAGCCCCGTCCGCTCTTTCACGCTTACGAGAACTTCAAGCCCCGCTGCCAACCCGGGACCGCGAAAACTGTCGATGCTGGTCCTGTTCGCCTTATCGAAGCTGGCTTTGAAAACGAGTTGGAGGTTTTGCTTCGCTGCAATCCCCTGCAATGTGTCAGCGATGTGAAAGACCAGGTCCTCGGATTCGATCACGCAGGGGCCGGCGATGAACAGCAGCGGCTGCCCTCGTCCACACTGCGAGCCCCCCAGATTCACAGGGTTTTCCGGCACGTGATAGCATCCTGGCTGAAAAAAAGATCGATTGAATCAGTGCCACATTAGCCAAACGTTCAGCGTTTGGGAATGCCCTGACCAAAGTGTCACATGCCGGATGTCGCCCCAAAGATCACGTTTCAAGCAACCCGCATAGCGAACTGATTGACGGCACCTCTTCGTCCTCGATTCGGTCCGAATGTCGCCGCTCGATGAGCAATGCCCGAAGTCCTGCCTGCTGAGCACCCCAGACGTCATTCTGCGGATCATCTCCGATTATGAGAATTCTACTGGCGTCCACTCCGCAGACATCGGTCAAGTTCCGATAGAATTCGTGATGTGGCTTGCGCCAGCCGACTTCGGAGGAAATGACCCGTTTGCAGATGTTCTTCAATCCATCAAGTTGATCACAGACGGCATGGAGGCGGTCATCAAAGTTGGATGCGATTGCCAATTGGTAGCCACGTTCATGCAGGGCATAAATTGTGGGGACGACATCCGGGTAACATCTCCATGACGAAGGAAGGGCGAACCACTCGTAGAGTTCACTAAAGCAGGAGTCTCTATCTGTCACATCGCCAAGCACCTCTGCAACAAAGTCTCGCCAGAACTCGTGATCATTCGACTCACTGGTTGCATGGAACTGCGACTGATTGCGCTGAAGGAAGACATCCGCAATCCGCTGCCGAATCTCCAGTCGTGTCAGGGAAGATCCGTGCCTTTGCCCAACCCGATGATAGACCTCGTGAACCGGTGGATCAGCAAAGATCAACGTGCCGACGGCATCGAATGCGATCCACTGACAATCATCCTCTAACAGCATGGCTGCTTGTGTTCATTCGAGGAGCTGAGAGCATTCAGAAGCCACATCGATGAGGACGACGCTGTAACAATCCCGACCGGAAACTACTTCGGTGTGTCAGCTGGAGCGACCTTCTCAAAGAGTACAACATGTTGACGCGGCAACGCGTCGACTGTTTCTTTCCAACTGAGTCCGAACTCTGGCTGCTCGGCCTCCTTCTTGACTTGTGCCTGAGACATCTTGTGAATCTCTTTGATCGGCACCAACGGATCTTCCTTGCGGTACTCGACAAAGGCCACTCGTCCTCCCGGTTTGAGTGACTTCGCGATCTCGCTTAACATTTCATACGGGAAGTCGAACTCGTGATACACGTCGACCATGATCACCAGGTCGACCGTGCCCGGATTGAGACTTGGTGACTTCGTGTTGCCGAGGATCGGTTCCACGTTCTCAATACCGAGCCTCTTGCACTTGGCTGCGAGTGCATCAAGCATTTCCTGTTGGATATCGACGGCCAGGACGGTGCCTTCCGGTCCGACCTCTTCCGCGATCAGTGTGCTGATGACTCCCGACCCGGCACCGATGTCCGCGACGACCATACCGGGCTTGAGTTTCAGGGACTCCACCAACAGTGACAGTCCTTCTTCACGTTCACGCTCAGGGCGTTCCAGCCAGTTGATCCCCTGATGTCCCATGACCCGAGCGATCTCACGCCCCAGATAGAACTTGCCGATGCCGTTGGGGTCATGAAGCTCGCGAAACGTGTATCGAGGTGAGTCTTCGGAGTTACCTGCGTCTTCTTCGGCAGGAATAAACGATCCGCCGCACAGGAGCAGGAACATCACAGTGAGAAGCGTTCTTTTCAACATCTCTGCTCCCTAGTCGGTCAGCTGGCCCGTTTGTGGGTCGCGGTTGTGTTGCCGCATGATCTCCTGCCAGGTTTCCATCGACAGAGATTCCGCTTCGTCGACGAGCATGACCGGGATCTCATCACGAATCGTGTAACGCAGACGTGTCTCGGGATCTGTACTGACAAGTCCCTGGCCGTCGTACACTAGCTGGGCGTGAGACTGCGGGCAGACCAGTAACTCGACCGCATGTTTGGGATCAAAGCTCATGGAAGTGATTGTCCTGTTGTTAGCCTTCTGTCTCATCCACAAAACTGAGACGCAAAGTGTGATGTCCCCATTCCGTCTCGATGATGCCGGGAAATGTCTTGTCAGCGTCCTCGATGAGTGACTGAACCTCCGAGTGAGACGCGGTCTCCGAGGGCAATCGAATGATCAACGCCCAGGCCCAGTTCAGATCCTGGTCGATAAACGCCACCGGCTCGACGTTGGTCACGGCTTCCAGTTGCTTCAACAGCGGAATCACGTGCACTTGATCAACGTCTTTGTGGTGACCGTACCGCGCATCATAGTGTGTCCCGCCCGCTTCGAGGAACGCAATCGCGTCCTCGTGCGGAAAGTCCTCCATCCACACGCGGTCCACAAGGTCATCCAACTCCGCTTCCGGGTCGTCGCCGCAACCGACCACCGATGCGAGCATGAGGACGAACGTCAAGCGAAAAGCAAACGACGAGGGAATCGGGGCTGCCTTCAATCGAGCGGTCAAAACCCGCGTGCCTCGCGAATATCAGCCATCGTGCGGAGATCGTAGTCGATGCCCACATAATCGAGGACGCTGCACAGAGCGCGAACAGCGACACCCATCCCGTCAGGACCGCTGAAACCGCCGAACTGCCCGCCCCCTTTGAGGTGAGGCTCCAACTCGAGGAAGACCCCCGGAGCCCCCAGAGCCTGCATCCGTGAATTCATTTCCGGCAGGCGGTCACGCAGATCTCTCAGAATCGCCTCGTGTGACGAGTCACCCATGTTGGCGGGGACAAAGTTCTTGAGACGCTCCTCGTCAACGACCCCCGTCCATTCCAAGCTCCGATCGACTGCGTAGTCCTTGATATGAGCCCAGCCAATGTGATCGCGCATGGCGACGTACTCATCGAAGACCTCGACCCAATTGAGATTTTGCGAGGACAGGTTGCCTCCGTCGAAGATACATACGAGGTTCGGGCGGTCGAGCATCTCAGCCAGCGCAGCGAGCATGCGACCGTTCTGCCCCACGAGGTTCGCTTCAACCTCAAGTCCGTACGTGATGTTGTGCGCTGCGAAGCGATCGGCCACCTGCCCAATGAGCGATGCTGCCTGCTCGAGATACGGTTCAGGAGCTTCACCCTTCGGGTGATAGAATGAGAAACCCCGGATCAACTTGGCATCGAGAGCGACTGCCGCATTCACCGTGCGGGCAACCTCGGTTTCCAAATACTCATCAAAGTCCACATATTTGTTATGTGAGCCGTCATCCTGGCCGAGCAGTTTGACCTTGCCGATTCGTGAGCCGATGCTGGCGACTGACATCCCGTACTCTGCATGGATGTCTTTCAGGATTCCCAGCTTCTCGTCGCTGAGATCGACAACGTGTTCGACCGAGCCTTCCCCGGTGACGTCGACGAACCGAGGGCTGTAGTACTTCAGGCCTAGCGCAGCAAGCGACGACATTTGTTCGACGGCTGTCTTGCGGTTGGCGGCTTCATCGGCGAACGCGGACAGAATGATCTTTGGGTTGTCGGACATGGTCTCCTCAAAAGGGAAAAGGAACTTGACGATCAGGCTTTGCTGCCGCCGGAGTGGGATTGATCACTGCTGACGACCGTGATCACATCGCCTGCGTCGACGAGAGCGCGGCGGTTATCTTCATAGCTGACCAGCAGCTTCTGGGCGAGAATTTCCTGAGCGAGCACGCGGCCTTTCCCTTCCTTGGTGATGATCCACTTCCCAACCTTGGGCAACTCGCGCTGGTATTCTTTGTAGGTATCGTATTCGTATCGTAAACAGCACTTGAGGCGTCCACAGCGACCGGAGATCTTCGTAGGATCAAGCGTCGCCTTCTGCACCTTGGCCATCTTCATCGAGACGGGCGGCATCTCAGTCAGGTGTGTGTTGCAGCAGGTCGGCTTACCGCAATCTCCGTAATCGGCCAGGAGTTTCGCTTCGTCACGAATGCCGATCTGTCGCATTTCAATGCGGGTTTTGAACTCCTTGGCGAGAACTTTCACCAACTCACGAAAATCAACGCGGTTCTCTGAAAGAAAGTAGAACACCAGCCGCTCGCCACCAAACAAGCGTTCGACATCGATCAGTTGCATGGGCATCTGGCTTTCGGCGACGATGACTTTACATCGATCGAACTCGTCTCGTTCCTGTGCCGAGAGATCGTTCCGGATCTGCTCATCCTCGATCGTCAGCCGACGAAGCAGTTTGCCGGACGGATCGCTGATCCCCAGGTATTCGCGCGTACGTTCCGTGGCTTCGCAGAGAACTTCGCCACACTCCATCCCGCGTGATGTGCGGATAATGACCTGATCCTGTCGCGAAAAGTCCTCGTCCGGCGGTCGAGCTGTGAACTCGGCCACGTTTCTCATGATGCCGTAACGGACGATATAGCGTTTCGCCATGTGAATTCGGTAACAGGAGTCATTGACGGGCCCCTGAGTATAGTCGACGGACCTTGGTGAACGCCAAGGAGTGACCGTATCGGGAGAATGAAGCAGATTGGATAAAATCCTCTGATTGATGAATTCAATCTCGATATGATTCCTGCGATTGAAAAGACAACAGATTTGGGGTTTTGCTGCGTGAGGGGTATGATGAGCTGTCACTCCAATTCGCCGGAAACTCCTGTCATGCGTCCGCTGCTTGCGACATTCCGAGACACATGTGTTCGGTTTGGGCAGGATGTCACCAACTTCATTTACCTGCGTAATTGTGTCCATTGCCGAATCGGACTACCTCCTGCCGGCGACCGTTTCCTGTCAGACGAGAGAGGTGACGTTCCAGACTGCTTTTGTACGGACTGCTATGAACTACTGTCCTGTACCATCGAACGAGCCTGCCTGCGTTGTGGCGCTCCTGTCGGACCATACATCGACACCTCAGATGGGTGCCGACACTGCCGAAAAGATCAGTTCCACTTCGATCGTGTCTTCGCCCTGGGAGTCTATGAAGGCCCGCTCCGTGCCTGCTGTACCCGGGTGAAGCAGCCGTTTGAAGAACCACTGACAGCCGGGTTGACCGAGTTGCTGGCTGATGCCCACCGAGAGGAGTGGATCAACCTTGGTATCGATCTTGTCATCCCCATTCCGCATCACTGGACGGAGCGTGTGATGACGCCTCATCTCCCGCCACAGACCATGAGTCGGGTGCTTTCACGCCGCTTGATGGCCCCTGAAACCGTCCATATACTTTGCAAAACGCGGCGAACTCCGGCTCAATCCTCATTGACACCGTCTCGTCGACGGAAGAATCTGAGAAATGCCTTTCGCATTTCAGGCGGCGCTCGCTTGGACGGCCTGACTGTTCT
>JAGQQG010000290.1 GCA_020426325.1 Planctomycetaceae bacterium
CGCGCGATCTGTCGTTCGTCGCCCGCACCTTGGGCGCGCTGCCCAAGCTCAAGGCCAAGCTCACCGGTCGGCGCGCCCACCGGCTGCAGCAGCTCGAATCGCGGATCGATCTATGCGGCGACCTGCGCAGCAAACTCGACGCGGCGCTCGAGGACGATTGCCCGCTGAACAGTCGCGAGGGGGGCTTCATCCGCGCCGGTTACCACGACGAACTCGACCAGCAGCGCGAACTGACCAAAGGGGGCAAGCAGTGGATTGCTCGCTATCAGGCCGACGCGGTCGAGCGGACCGGCATCCCCTCGATGAAAATCGGCTTCAACAAGGTCTTCGGCTACTACCTGGAAGTCACGCACGCCCACCGCGACAAGATCCCCGCCGACTTCATCCGCAAGCAGACGCTCAAGAACGCGGAGCGCTACGTCACGCACGAGCTGAAAGAGCACGAAGAGAAGGTGCTCGCCGCCGAAGAGCGGGTGAACGACCTGGAGTATGAACTGTTCGTCGAGCTGCGCGAACTGACCACCGCCGCGGCGCGACGCCTGCAGGCGACCAGCGAGGCGCTCGCGGAGATCGACGTGCTCGCCGGCCTGGCCGAATTGGCCCGCAGCCGCAACTACGCCCGGCCGACAATCGCCACGGAACCCGTGCTGGAGATCGA
>JAGQQG010000291.1 GCA_020426325.1 Planctomycetaceae bacterium
TCGAACTGCCGCAGCTGGTCGTCGGTCGGATCCTCGATGCCGGCCTCCTTCGCGAGCTTCGTCAGGTAGGCCTTCCACGTGCCGCCGCCGTCGCGGCGCACGATCGACTTCATCGCCGCGTTGGCCTCGAGCGTCGTCGCATCGACGCCGATCGACTTGCCCTTCAGCAGCTTCTTCTCGAAGGCCATCGTCAGCACGAACGAGAAGACCTGCTCGATCAGCTCCTTGGGCAGTCGCTGGCGGATGATCGTCAGGCTCGAGTGGTCCGGCGTCGACTCGGTCGGCTTGAGCCCGAGGAAGCTGCGCAGCGACAGGCTGTCGCTGCAGCGCCACGCGATGCCGCGCTGCGAGTCGATGCCCTCGAAGTAGCCGATGAACAGCATCCGGAAGTAGATGCCAGGCGGGATCGAGGGACGGCCACCCTCGCGGTAGAGCGGCTCGCACAGGCCTTCGACGTAGGCGTCGAACTTGGCTTCGGCGAGCAGCTTGTTGAGCGCCGCGTAGAACGGGTGGCCAGGAGAGCGCGGCAGTGCGCTCGTCGGGACCATCAGATCCTGCTGAAACTGCTCACGACGTCGACCCAGTGCCATGCACCGTTTCTACGTACGAGGTCGGGCCGTGGGCTGGGAGAACTCGACGTTTTTCAACGGCCTGATA
>JAGQQG010000292.1 GCA_020426325.1 Planctomycetaceae bacterium
CGTCATCAACCGGAAAGGAAGAATCAGATCTGGTGCTGGGATTTCATCTATGATCGGACGACGAACGGCAGCGTTCTAAAGTGTTTATCGATCGTGGATGAGTACACGCGTGAATGTCTGGCTTTGAAGATGGATCGGAGTTTCACGAGTGAAGATGTGATCGACACGTTGGCCGAGTTGTTTGCCATTCAGGGAGTTCCGGATCATATCCGAAGTGACAATGGTCCCGAGTTCGTGGCGAAGGCGATTCAAGGCTGGCTTGCTCAACTTGGGATTGAAACGTTGTACGTCGAACCGGGAAGCCCCTGGCAGAACGGCTACGCGGAGAGCTTCCACAGCCGGTTACGTGACGAGTTTTTGTCCCAGGAGGAGTTTGAAAGTTTACGTTCCGCGAGGAAGCTGACAGCTCAGTTCCAGGAGGATTACAATAATCATCGTCCCCACAGTTCGTTGGGGTATTTGACCCCGCGAGAGTTTTCGGATCGCTGTCCCATCTCCAGTCGGGGATCTGTCCGCCTGCCGATGTCACAGCGAACTTTACCTAACCCAACCCCCATAACGACTGGTACAGAAATTTAAGGCAGGACACTGGTACGTCAATATTCTCGCCACTTCTCCTGAAGCGCCTTACGATTACTCGACTGCGAAAGCATCAC
>JAGQQG010000293.1 GCA_020426325.1 Planctomycetaceae bacterium
CCAGGGCTTACGCATCGATTTTGGCGGTGTTGAAGACTCTGAGCAGGTAGTCAGGGTCGAGGGCGCAGGCCATGCGTTTGCACTTAGCGCCGCGTGAGATCGTCGTGTCCTGCCGCAGCAGGCTGACGGCCAAGCGGCGGACGGCGGCCAGGTTGGCCGCTCCATTTCGGTCCTGCTGGCGGCGGGCGTCTTCGCCGAAGCTCACGTCCAGCACCCAGTGTTGTGAGTTCTCGATGCTCCAGTGACGACGGATCGCGTGAGCCAGCATCTTCGCGCGCGGTGGATGACTGCTGACGTACAGCCGTGATTCCCACGAGTCCTTCCCGTCCACCGTGCGACGTGAGACGGTCACCACCAAGGTCCGCAGGTCTTTCCAGGGATTCCGCTGCGGATGATCGCGGGGCACCTCGATCACATGACAGATGCGCTCCTCCTCACGTCCATGTCCGCGCTCGGTTGTCTCATGCACCTCGTGCTTCATGTCGGCGAAGTCCGTTTGCATCCCCTGATCGAACAGTCGCTGCATCTCCTTCGCCAGACCGGACTGGTTCCCCTTGAGTGCCAGCACGTAATGCCCTTTCTGCTTGCGAATCTGTGCGGCGATCTCTTTCTGCGTGCCCATCGCATCGATCGTCACCGTGCAGCCCTTGAGG
>JAGQQG010000294.1 GCA_020426325.1 Planctomycetaceae bacterium
CGATCGTCGTCAGGTCGACATTGACGATGTCCCCGTCCTTTAACGTGTAGTCACTGGGGATGCCGTGGCAAACAACCTCGTTGATGCTCGTGCAGATGTGACGGGGGTATCCTTTGTATCCCAGGCAAGCAGGCGTGTGACCATGATCGAGCGTGTACTCCGCCGCGAGCCGGTCGAGGCTTTCCGTCGTGACCCCCGGCTTGACGTGAGGACGGATGACGTCCATCAACTCGGCATTGAATTGCCCTGCGGCGCGCAGCTTCTCCCGCTGTTTCTCATTGTAGACCGGCGGACGTTTGCCGCGCGTCAGACCTCGCATGATTCGCTCCCACATAAACGGGCCATTGTGAAAACCCGAACCGCTGAATGCAACTGGTCGAGAGAGCAAAGCACGTCAGATTAAGCATCTGTGAGATCGTTTTTTATCCGTGACCACCCGGAAGCGAACGGGCACCCGTCAGGGTTCCGTCTCCCGACGGGCACCGCCAGGACGCCGACACGACTTCCGTGCATCACACGCCCGGACCCGCTAATCTGAACCTCATCGACGGCGACGTGTCATCCCACACGGGGAATGTCCCTCGATTTTGCAAATCCACAATCGAAAAAGGCAGCGAAAAGATGGCAGATTCGGTCGTTCTCATGTACAGCGG
>JAGQQG010000295.1 GCA_020426325.1 Planctomycetaceae bacterium
TAGCCGTTCCATCCCCCTGCTGCGGACGCTTGTTCCTCATAGATCTCAGATTCGCGGCCGATACAGACCTCGGCAAGAAATCCATACGCTTCGGCCCAGGCGGCGATCACATCGTCGGTTGCGGCATCCCCCAGGACATCACGAATCGCCACCAGGAGGTGCTTCCCGACAATCGGATACTGCTCGCGTTGAATGCCCAGCGAGCAGTGTTTTTGAGCAATCAACTCGACGGCTGGCCCAAGCGCTCCCAAATTGTCAATGTTGGCCGCATAAGCACAGATCGCGCCAGCCAAAGCCTTCTGTTGACCCCCGGAATGCTGATGTGCCTGATTGAAAAACGCTTTGACCTCTGGATTTCCAGCAAACATCAGGGAGTAAAAGCGTCGAGTGATGGCTTCTGCGTGTTGGGCCACAGCAGGGGCGGTCGACTTGACAATCTGAATTGTGCTTTCGCTGAGCATAGCAGAGATTCCGTGTATGTTTCTGAAGCAGAATTTGCCGCAATCGTGTGACTGCTGACGAGTGAATCAAGAGGAAGAAGAGGATGCTTCTCTCTGCTTCGACTTTACCGCTTGAAATGTTCACGTCAAGGTGTAGAATTAGAGACTCCAGATTGAAAGAGAGTCACATGCTTTCCAAAACAGCCGAATA
>JAGQQG010000296.1 GCA_020426325.1 Planctomycetaceae bacterium
TTCGCGACTCATGCCGTCCGGGCTCGACAAATAGAGAACCGGATCGCCGCCGCCACGAAACTTCACACCCTGAAATCGCGATGGCAGGAAGCCGCTGCCCCAATAGAAGTCGTAAAAAATCTGGCCGCAGGACGTGTCTTTGCTGATCGATGTCATCACCGTGAATGCCGGAAGCTCGTCCGTTTCACTGCCCAGCCCGTAGGTCAACCAAGCTCCCATCGTCGGACGTCCCGGCATTTCCGAGCCAGTGAGAAAGAACGTGATCGCGGGCGCGTGATTCACCGCTTCTGTGTGCATGCTCTTGATGAAGCACAGATCATCAGCGACACCAGCCGTGTGCGGCATGAAATCGCTAACCCATGCCCCGCTCTCGCCGTACTGCCGAAAAGGCTCGACAGGTGCCAGCATCAACTTGCCAGTCGCATTACCGGTCATCGTGCTGAATCGTTTCCCTGCCAGATACGATTCAGGAACAGGTTGCCCGTGCATCGCCTTTAACGCGGGCTTGTAGTCGAACAAATCGGCATGCGTCGGAGCACCGTTCATGAACAGATAAATGACACGCTTTGCCTGCGGCGCGAAGTGCGGCAGCGCGGGCAAGCCGCCGACTCGTCCAGCGCCCGCATAGGTACTCGCCGCGTTGGTATCCCG
>JAGQQG010000297.1 GCA_020426325.1 Planctomycetaceae bacterium
CCATGACCTCGGAACTGTGGTTCATCGATGCAGGGAACTTCGCAGCCGGCCCGATTGCCAAGGTGAAGCTGGGGCGCCGCCTGCGTCCCCAGATTCACGGTTGGTGGGTGCCCCGGGCCGAACTCGTCGCGGCAGGACAGCCATGAAAAGCCAGGGACGCTGTTTGGCCAGCACTTCTTGCAAAACCCATGTAGAAGGAGAAATAACATGAGCATTTCCCGACGTAGATTTATCGCGGGGTCAGCTGCGCTCGGGACTGCACTGGCGATTGGAAGTCAATCCGCTCTGGCTGCCGAAAGCGGGCCGCCGAACATCGTGTTCATCATGGCCGACGATCTCGGTTTTGCCGACCTCTCCTTTACCGGTTCGCACCATATCGCGACGCCGGCCATCGACAGCATCGGGCAGAACGGTGTGTTTCTCCGCCAAGGCTATTCCAACAGCGCGATCTGTTCGCCAACGCGCACGGCCTTGCTGACCGGCTGTTACCAGTATCGGTTCCGCGTCGGCCTCGAAGAGCCGCAAGCATATACCGATTTCGGCGTGCCGCTGGACCGGCCGACGCTTGCGTCCGTCTTCCGCGATCTCGGCTACCGGACGAAGCTGGTCGGCAAATGGCATCTCGGCGCACCGCCGCGTCACGGCCCCCTT
>JAGQQG010000298.1 GCA_020426325.1 Planctomycetaceae bacterium
CGTCGTTCAGCGACAACAACGCCTCTGCAGGCCCTCACGCTGATGAACCATGACTTCACGCTCGATATGGCAGACGCACTAGCCGCACGCGTCGCCGAAGATACTGGCGAGCAACCGAACGACCAAATCGAACGCGCCTTCGTCCTCGCCTTTGGACGTGCGCCAGATCCCAACGAACGCGACACGGCCCTCCCGCTCGTTAAACAACACGAACTCAACACCCTCTGCCGCGTGCTGCTGAACGCGAATGAATTCATCTATCTGGAGTAATCACACCACCCGCCGTAGCTGGATTCGCCAGAATTCAGCATGAAAGCGTTGAACACAAATGGTCTGAACTCTGGCGAGTTCAGCTACGACGGATACGAAAACGGACAGACAGCTCATCATGAATCGACGTGATCTACTTGGCAATGTTTACACGGCCATGACGGGGATCGGGCTGGCGCACCTGCTCGCTGGTGACAGTCGGGCGGCGTCACAGTCTTCGCATGTGGCGGGAGAGACGCATCATCGGGCGAAGGCCAAGCGGGTATTGCAGATCTTCTGTCCGGGGGCTGCGTCGCACATGGACTTGTGGGAGCACAAGCCGTCGCTGGAGAAGTATCACGGGCAGCCGTTGCCGGGCGGGGAGAACCTTGTCTCGTTTC
>JAGQQG010000299.1 GCA_020426325.1 Planctomycetaceae bacterium
TATCCGTGGCCTTGCGCCAACTCCGGGAACGGGATTCTCTGCAGACGGGCCTGGAGCAGGCGCGGAGCGAGAATCGTTCATTGCGGGAACAACTGTCGCAGGATCAATCCCTGATTGGCGAAACAGCGGAAATGCTGGAACTGAAGGAACGTCTGCAGCTGATTGCAGAAACGGATGCATCCGTGTTGATTCGCGGAGAAAGCGGTTGTGGTAAGGAACTGATTGCGCGGCGGATCCACAATCTCAGTCCCCGCCACGACAGCGCGTTCGTCTGTGTGAACTGTGCGGCTCTGAACGAAAGCCTGCTGGAAAGCGAATTGTTCGGCCACGAGAAGGGGGCGTTCACGGGTGCCACTGACCGAAAAATCGGGCGGTTTGAACAGGCTGACAAAGGCACTTTGTTTCTGGATGAAGTGGGCGAAATGAGCCCATCGATTCAGGCAAAGTTCCTCCGTGTCCTGGAAGGCCATCCGTTCGAACGGATTGGCGGACGAAAACCAATTCAGGTCAATGTCAGGATCGTGGCTGCCACCAATCGTGACCTCGAAGAAGCTGTGGAAGACGGAGATTTCCGCAAAGATCTGTATTTCCGACTGCATGTCGCAGAAATCATCGCCCCTCCTCTGCGCGAGCGACGAGACGACATTGT
>JAGQQG010000029.1 GCA_020426325.1 Planctomycetaceae bacterium
GAGTCGCATCTTGACCGTGACCGGGAGACGAACGGCATCGACGACTGCCTGAACGAGTTGCACCGTCGCCTGGGAATCACACATCAGGGCTGAGCCGCCGCCGGTCTTTGTGATGCGTTCGACGGGGCAGCCCATGTTGATGTCGATCGAATCGACGCCGTATTCCTCCAGAAACTGAGCCGCATCCCGCATGCAGGCTGGGTCGTTTCCGAAGATCTGGACGGCGAAGGGGGAGTCATCCGGGTGCGTGGCGATGAGGTCGAACGCCTTCTGTCGTCGTTCGAGGAGACTCCGTGCGTTGACGAGGTCTGTGGTGCCGAGTCCGACTCCTCCGATCTCATGCAGAATCCGCCGAAAGGGAAGGTTCGTGTATCCTGCAAGCGGCGAGAGCAGGAATCGCGACTTCAGAGCGAGGTTGCCGTACATCAGTGGCTGTGGAGCGGAGTTCATAGCCGGAATACTTTAACCATTTTGTCAAACCGGAACGACCTGTCGCTGGAGGAGTCACTCTCAGGCGTTTCCGATGTCGTGTTGTACGGATTGTACCGATTCAACTTCCTGTGAGGCCTGTACGTCATTGGCCGATCAACATGATTTCAACAATCGTGCTGGAGTTGACCCATGCAACGGACGTTCGTAGTCGGGCTATTGATCACCATTTCCGCTTGCTTGCTTCTTCCTGAGAGAGTCTCGGCTCAGGGAATCCGGGGGCAGGTGGACTGGATGTTTCTCAGCCGAGACAACAAGGCGAATTACTCTCCGTTGATCACGGGGCCGGATTCGTTCAGCGGTTCTGGGGTCGGATTTGATTACCAGTCCGGCTACCGGGTGATGCTCGGCTACAGTGCCCCGCAGTTTGAGGTTGAGGGCCAGTTCACGAACCTCGACGAATGGCATGACTCCACCTACAGGACGCTGACCGAAGAACTGGTGTTCGACGACAATCAGGCGAATCCGTTCATCGTCGGCGGGACGCCGGGCAACGTCTTCGGCGTGACGACCGCACTGTCCGCAGCAGCGATGGATGCGCTCACCGCCACACTGGATGACGAAACGCTTGAGGGAGAGTTCCTTACGCCCGGAGCCATCGCGACCTTCGAGTATCAGAGCGAATACAGCGACGGTGAACTCAACATCACCACCTCACGATGTAACTGGTGGCGGGTTGGACTGGGTTACCGGCATGTCGAGCTTGACGAACTGGCAGGCTTTGGAGTCATCGGACAGTTCGATGCTTTGGACGTGGATGACGGCCAAACGGTCGGCGGAGTTTCCAATGACGAGAACGATGGCCTATCCAACGCAGCACTGGTCGAGGCGGGGCTGGTCAATTCGGTCTCGGCAGACGGGTTTGACAACATCCTCAGCGCAGCAGGCCCCGACACTCTGGCGATCGGCATCCGCAGCAAGACCACGAACCGGCTGAACGGTATCCAGGGAACATTCGACGGTTCAATCGTCGATTCCCCCTACTTCCTGTTGGACCTTGCGTTCCGAATGGGTCTGTTCCACAACCAGACCAGTGCAACGGTGACTGAATCCGTGGTCGGCAGTGAGAACGATGCCTCTGTCTACTCGCGATCACTTGAGGACAACGACAACACGTATTCATTCCTCGTGGGGACCGGCTTCCGAGCAGCGATTAAGCTGACGGATAATCTCCGCATCCACACCGGCTACGAATTCGTGTTCATCAACAACGTTGCCTTGGCTCCGAGTCAGGCGGCCCAGGTGGCCCCCGGTGGGATCTTCTCGATCGACAACGGCAGCAACGTCGTAATTCATGGTGCACGGTTGGGACTGGAACTGGTGTTCTAGTGGTCAGTCATTTTTGAAGATGTGAGTTTGGTGGCCGGGGCTGGAGGACGAAGTCCGAAGCCCCGGCGGTCGCGCATTCGACACTTGAGGTCCAGAACCCACTCACCGGGTCTTCCCTCCTGACGTCGGTCCAGCCTCGGCCACTCGCAATCTCAATCCTGACTCTTCACTAGGAGAACAACAACTCCAAGTCGTCCGCGGTCAGGTCTTTCATGACGCGGTTGTCGGCTTCGAGGATGGCATCCGCCAGCTTTCGCTTCTTGGCCTGCAGTTCGATGATCTTCTCTTCGACTGTGTTCCGACAGATGAGTCGATAGGCAAAGACCTGTTTGGTCTGCCCTACCCGGTGAGCACGGTCGATCGCTTGAGCCTCAACAGCCGGGTTCCACCAGGGATCGAGGAGGTAGACATACTCAGCAGCCGTGAGGTTGAGTCCGAGTCCTCCCGCTTTCAGGCTGATCAGGAATACGTGCACATCGGGGTCGTCCTGGAAATCCTGAACTACCTTTTCCCGGTCACGAGTCTTGCCATCGAGATACGCATAGCGGATGCCGTGATCGTCCAGCTTCTGTTTGACGATGGACAACATGCTGGTGAACTGCGAGAAGACGAGGGACTTATGCCCTTCCTCGATCAGTTCTTCGAGATGGGGGACGAGCACGTCCAGTTTGGCGGAAGGGTCGCCGAGGGCGTCTTCAGCGAGCAGCCCCGGATGGCAGGCCGCCTGCCGCAATCGTAGCAGGGCTTCAAGAACGTGCATCTTGCTTTTGCCAAGCCCCTGCTCTTTGACCATCCCCAGCAGTGACTGTCGATAGTGCTCACGCAACTCGTCATAACGACGGCGCTGAGCATCGTCCATGTCGCAGAAGATCGTCTCTTCGAACTTGTCCGGAAGTTCGGTCGCGACTTCCTTCTTGGTTCGACGCAGCACAAAGGGTTTCAGTCCTTTCGAGAGGGCAGACTGCGCCTCCTGGTCGGCCACATCGTTTGAGTAGAGCTTGAAGACGCTGCTGCGTCCCAGCATGCCCGGGTTGAGAAACTCGAAGATGGACCACAGATCGCCCAGGTGATTCTCAATCGGGGTACCGCTCAATGCCAGACGATGATCGGCCTGTAACAGCCGCGACGCCTTGGCGACCTGCGAGGATGCATTCTTGATGGTTTGTGCTTCGTCCAGGACGACAAAGTCAAAGCGGTTATCTTTCAGATCCGCAATGTCCCGACGGAGGGTGCCATACGTGGTGAGAATGATGTCATGTTTGGCGAATGTCTCACGCAACTCCTCTCGGTTGGTTCCCGAATACTCCATCGTGGAGAGTTGAGGCGTGAACCGGTGGATCTCATGAGCCCAGTTAAAGAGCAGAGATTTGGGCACGACGATGAGGGACGGCCGCTTCTCCTTGCGAGTCGCAACGTGTTCGAGCAGCAATGCGAGCACCTGGACCGTTTTGCCGAGCCCCATGTCGTCCGCGAGACATCCCCCGAAATTGAAGTCTCGCAGGAACTCCAGCCAGCCGAGCCCTTCCCGCTGGTAGGGCCGCAGCTGCCCCTGAAAGTTTGTGGTTTCCTTGGCAGAGGTTACCCCCTCGAATGACATCAAGCGGTCTCTCAAAGCTGCAAACTCTTCGTCGACATCGACCGGTTGTTTGGCAGCCAATAAGGCATCGATCAGCCCTGCCTGGGTGACAGAGAAACGGAGGTTTCCGTCCTGCATGGTTCCCAGTCCTGAAATCAAACCGTACCGTTCGGCCCAATCATCGGGGAGAATTCCCAGCGAACCGTCCGGAAGGCGGATCGTGTTGTCCTTACGAGCGAGGGCTGCAAGCAACTCCGGAAAATCAACGATCTGCCCGCCGAAGTCCACTTCTCCAGAGAGTTCGAACCAGTCGATTCCCGATCGTATCTTGAGTTGGGGCATCGATGCTTGGCGGACTTCATGCCCATCGGCCCTCACCAGCCAGCCGGCGTCCACCAGTGTACGCACCGCGTGGCCAAGCTCGGTTATCGGGATGTCAACGTCGTGCTCCCGGCGTCGCTGATCGAGACGTCGACGGAAACCCAACTCCTGAAGCAGATGCCAGCACTGCTCTTCCACATGGCGATCTCGCAGAATGCATCGCCCCTCCTCACGCTGCACGATGGCCCATTGACGCGACGCGGCAGAAACCCGGGTCCCCGCATAGTCAAACTCGACCATGCCCGAAAGCCGCTCCTGCCGGAAGCCGCGTGTCTGTGGTGTTGTGACAGTCAGGATCGGAGTCGGGGTGACACGAATCTCTTCCAGACGCAACTCATCGGGAAGGTCAAGTGTCGGCAGATTGGGGAGGTCGAGCAGTTGATCGACAAGTTCCTCCGCCTCCTCCGCTGCGCCTGTGAGCTGACTCTGAGACGTCAGCATCTTCACCCAAGGCTGAGCGCCAAAATCTTCGACTCGAAAGATGGAATGTTTGTAGATCGCGAGACCGCCGGGAACGAGCAGGTCGAGACGTTCCAGTCCAATCCGCTCATCACCTCGCCGAAGCTCCCCCTTCAACTTCCAATTGCCCGCAGCTTTTTTCCCGGCGTTCTCCGCTGTCGTGGTCAGAACCAGGGCCAACTCCCAGGGTTCGCCTTCGTCCCAGGAGAGGGACTCGTGGCTATTCTCCGCTGTGTCCAGAATTCGCGTGTGACCGGTGGCACACATCCGAGGGAGCAGCAACTCGCACAGCTCGTAGGGGACTCGGTACCGGTGCACGGCGGATTGGAACTCGGCCTGTTGGGCGATCCAACTCGACCGTTCTGGAGTCCCGCCGGTGAGGTAGGCGAGGATGCGTCGCATGTCCTCGTGTTCGATTTCTCCTAGTCTCCCCGGACGTAATTTCAGTGGTTTGAGCTTGCCCCATTGACCGTTTGCCCGCCGCTGTCGCTGTGAAGTCTGAACAACGAGCATCCCGCTCTCACGACTTTCCGCGGCATCAATCTCGAAATAGATCTCACGGTCGAGTTCCTTTGCCTTGCTTCCTTCGTCGGAACCGACAATCTGTTGTCGAAGTTCGACCAGCTGCTGTTCCCATTCCCTGAGCTTGCGCGGAGCCTTCTTGACCGTTCGCACGGCGGTGCTCTTCGGCTGATAGATCTCTCCGCTGAGCAGATCGTCTTCGTCATCTTCAAACGAGAAACTCGTCAGAGTGCTGATCACATCATCCGCCACAAACGGAGGGATGTTGCCCTCTCGAGGTGGAGCGGACAGATAGTCCCCTGCATCGACAGCGAGCACGGTGGCCCACAGATGCTTGCACGAGATATTGCGGCTGGTGGATTCGCTCACACAGCTGCAGTACATGTTCAGCGTGTTGTTCTGACGGCTCAGATGGGTTTCGTACTCCGTCCCATCTCTGACAACGCCGTACAGTTCGTCGGGCGTGACGCGCACAACTTCGACTCGCTCGGCCTCCAGATACGCGGCACCTCGGAAACGAATATCACCTCGAAATTGGCTTTCAAGCAGCCGGGCCAGGGACACAGAGTCCTCCCTGATAATCCTGAGTCAGTACGTCAAAAGTGTTCCGGGAACATCCCCTCGCTCGACGCTTGCGAGCGGCTCCCCGTCCGCTAAGTGCTCCAGTCAGTTCTGAGTGGCGCAGACGACAAGGGTAACGGATCATCCGCACGACGGACAGGCCTTTCTACCGGGATTTCCTCGGGCGATCGAGGTGAGGCGGGATTTCTCGTCTTGAAAAATCTCAGAAGCATTGAAAAGCTTCGGGCCGGACGAAACATCACAACTGCGATTCTCTCCGCTCGCCTGTGAACGAGTTGCTTCCTACAATCGTCGGGGCTAAATCACTCTTTGCTCAGCCGACCATGACGACTGCACCTTCCATTCTCTCCGACGACGACGTCCGCCGCTGGATCACGCAACATGTCCCTGCAGAGGACTTCGCGGGCAAACGCGTGTTGCTCGTGGTCCCTGACGCGACGCGTACCGCTCCCCTGCCCCTGTTGTTTGGAACGCTGTTCAAACACCTGCGTCCCGCTGTGGAAGCTCTGGACGTGATGGTCGCCCTGGGGACGCACCCCCCCATGTCTGAAACGGCGATCTGCAAAATGCTCGGCATCACCGATCAGGAGCGACACCGGTTGTTCCTGCAGACGCAGTTGCTGAATCACGAATGGGACCGTCCCGAAAGTCTCATGACCATCGGCACACTCACAAAGCAGGACACGGAAGATATCTCGGGGGGACTACTCTCGGTCGAAGTCCCGGTGCAGATCAATCGACACATCGCCGATTACGATATGCTGCTGATCATTGGCCCCGTGTTCCCGCACGAAGTCGTCGGATTCTCAGGCGGCAACAAGTACTTCTTCCCCGGCATCTCCGGTCCGGATCTGCTCAACTTCTTCCACTGGCTTGGTGCCCTCATCACCAACGTGGGGATCATCGGCGTGAAAGACACACCCGTGCGTCAGGTCGTCGAGCGAGCTGCCGCCATGATCCCCAACGAGACGCGAGCCCTCACGTTCGTTGTCGCCCCGGACGGCACTGCACGTCTGCATGGGCTCGCCTATGGAACCCCGACGGGTTCATGGAAAGAGTCGGCCGACCTCTCCGGGCAGGTACACATCAAGCTGATGCCGCGCCCGTTCCAGACGGTCCTCTCCTGCGCCCCGCTGATGTATGACGAACTCTGGGTCGCTGGCAAGTGCATGTATAAGCTGGAGCCCGTTGTCGCGGATGGAGGTGAACTGATCATCTACGCACCCCACATGAACGAGATTTCCGTCACGCACGGCAAGCTCATCGAGGAAGTCGGGTATCATTGCCGCGACTACTTCACCGGCCAATGGGACAAGTTCAAGGACTACCCCTGGGGCGTCCTCGCTCACTCGACCCACGTCCGAGGCACGGGCACCTACGACAACGGCGTCGAACAGTGCCGCGTCAAAGTCACCCTCGCCTCCGGCATCCCGGAGGAAGTCTGCCACCGCATCAACCTCGGCTACCGCGACCCGGATACGATCGACGTCGAGTCATTCGCCAACCGAGAAGACGAAGGCATCCTGCTCATCCGCAAAGCGGGCGAACAACTCTACCGGCTCGAAGAAGGAGTCAGCACCGCTCACGAGTAGCTGGATTCGCCAGAATTCAGCATTGCTAGCTCATGTCTTCTATCTGAACTCTGGCGAGTTCAGCTACGATCGGATCAAGCATCCACACGAACTACTTGCAGCAGATGGAATCGTCTCATGTCCGAAATGAAGTTCGCCGTCAAACATGATCGCACGCTGCAGGAAGCCCGTGATGTGCTCGAACAGACGGTCAACGATGCCCAGGCCAAGTTCGGCTTCATGATCGACAAGATCACATGGAACGACGACCGCACGCAAGCCGAGATCGCCGCAAAAGGAGCCGAAATCAAAGCCTGGGTTGATCCAACCGAGGTGCATCTTACCCTCGATATCCCCCTCCTCAACAAATTCCTCAGCGGCCCGATCATCCAGAACCTCAAAGGGCTGGTCGAAGACAACTTTCAGAAAAAACTCACCGATGATTCCGTTTAGCCCCACATTTCAAATGCGAGGCTAAACGTCTCCCAACATCAAATGACAAACATGCCAGACGATGCCACTCAATCCCGCATGACCTTCGCCGTCGATATTGCTCGCGAGGCGGACGAATTGATCCTGCGCTTCTATCAACACCCCGAACTTGCCGTCGAACTCAAGTCAGACGCGTCGCCCGTCACGGTGGCCGATCGTGAGGCCGAACGACTCATGCGGGAGCGGATTAACGAGACGTTTCCCGATGACGCGATCCTCGGCGAGGAGTTCGGCGAGAAGTCCGGCACGAGCGGGTGGCGATGGATTCTCGATCCGGTCGACGGCACCAAGTCGTTCGTGCATGGCGTGCCTTTGTTCGGGACACTCATTGGTGTGGAGAAAGACGGTCGTGCAGAAGTGGGTGTCTGTTGCATGCCGGCCCTCAATGAGATCGCCTATGCCGGCACCGGGCTGGGGTGCTGGTGGCAACAGCGGGGCGAAGAGCCGGTCAAATCGCAGGTGTCGACGACCGATAAACTCTCCGATGCATTGGTCTGCTATACCTCATATCGATACTTCTCAGCATCCGGCGAAGCAGCCGTGATCGAAGCCCTGCGGGACAACTGTCGGATCACGCGAGGGTGGGGCGACTGTTACGGTCACCTGCTCGTGGCGACGGGTCGGGCGGATGTCATTGTCGAACCTGCCCTGCATCCCTGGGACGCAGCCGCGCTCATCCCGCTCGTCCGGGAAGCGGGGGGACACTTCCTCGACTGGAACGGCCAGGAATCGTTCGAGACCGGCAACGGCATGAGCGTCAACAACGCGCTGCGTGACGAAGTCCTGTCCCTCGTTCAGAAACACAAATCTTCCCAGACCCAAGCGTCCCACATGGGACGTGTCGGCGGTGCATAGCCTGATGTCACACCCCATTGAAAACGAACCGGTCCTCAACGAACTCGCGTGGGCACTCGTGGAAGAGATCATCGTCTCTGCCGAGGATTTGCGTGTGCAGATGCATGAGACCTCCGCAGGAGGAACCGTCATCGATTTCGGTGTCGATGCTCTCGGTTCGCTCGCTGCGGGAATCGCCTTGTCCGAGGTCTGCATGGCCGGGCTAGCGGAGATTGAGCTCCAGCAGGGAACGCTCAACGGCATCGGCTGGCCGCAAGTGTTCGTCTCGACGGACGAACCACTGGCCGCGTGTCTGCTGAGCCAGTACGCCGGCTGGGCGGTGCAGGTCGGCAAATTCTTCGGGATGGGGAGCGGCCCCATGCGCGCCGCCGCCGGAGCAGAGGAAATGTTCTCGCATCTCGACTATCACGAGGAGGCCGAGCAGGTTGTCGGCGTGCTGGAGAGCGGCAAGCTGCCGGGCGAGGATGTGATCATGATGATCGCTGAGAAATGCGGTGTCTCACCAAACAACGTGACACTGCTCGTGGCTCCGACTGCCTCAGTCGCCGGTTCGTTCCAGGTCGTGGCCCGTTCGGTCGAAACCTGTCTGCACAAGTTGCACGAATTGAAGTTCGATCTGACCCGCATCCGGAGTGCGGTCGGCTCGGCCCCGTTCGCTCCTGTGGCCGCCGACGATCTCGCAGGAATCGGACGAACCAACGATGCGATCCTGTATGGAGGTCGTGTCCATCTGTGGGTGACCGGAGATGATGAGTCGCTCGCGTCAATTGGCCCGAAGGTCCCCTCCTCTGCCTCGGAGGCTTACGGCGAGCCATTCGTCACAATCTTCGAGCAAGCGGGTCATGACTTCTACGCCATCGACAAACTGCTGTTCTCCCCCGCCGAGGTCGTCTTCCAGAATGTCGACACAGGCCGTGTCCACGTCTTCGGCGGAACCGATGAGTCAGTCGTCGCAAAATCCTTCGGCATAGCTCGCTAAGGAGCCAAGCGATGCTCATCGGTGTGCTGGGTAATGCGGACAGCTGGTATGTCGCCGACATCGATCGGGCGAGCCGCGAACGAGGTCACGTTGCTCAAAGGATTGACTTCCGTAGCCTGACTGCATCAGAAGGAGTTGGTGCGAAGTCGATCATCCAGGGGGTGGCTGGGGCTGGAGCGACCAACGGGAGCGAAGCCCCGGAACCGATAAACACCGGGGCTTCCCTTCGGTCCAGCCCCGGCCACCCGTCTCCCTCCCATGCTGATCTTGAGTCGCTGGATGCATTGATCGTCCGGACGATGCCGCCGGGGTCTCTGGAGCAGGTCGTGTTCCGCATGGATGTACTTGCCAGGCTGGAGGCAGCTGGCGTGCTGGTCATCAATGGGCCGAAGGCAATCGAGTGTGCGGTCGACAAGTATCTGGCGACGGCCAAGCTCGCGGGCCAAGGCCTGCCCGTGCCTCCGACCATCGTGTGTCAGGACACCGAAGCGGGGATGGAAGCCTTCGACCAGCTCGGCGGAGACGTTGTCGTCAAGCCGCTGTTCGGGGCGGAGGGACGCGGTATCGTGCGGGTCAGCGATCCGGATCTGGCGTTTCGGACATTTCGGGCAATCGAACGCATGCAATCAGTCTTGTACCTCCAGAAGTTTATTGAGCACGAGGGATACGACATCCGCGTGCTCGTGCTGGGGGACGAGATCATTGGAGCCTTCAAGCGTCGTAACGCGAGCGACTTTCGCACGAACATGGCTCGGTCTGCCACAGGTGAGGTGCACGAACTGACGGACCGTGAGCGCGACATAGCCGTGCGAGCGGTGCAAGTCGCGGGTGCGACTTTCGGCGGCGTCGATCTGTTATATGATCGCAGCGGAGCGTGTTACGTGCTGGAGGTGAACGCAGTCCCCGGCTGGCGGGCGTTTCAGAGAGTGACGGGGATTGATGTGGGGGCGAAACTGGTCGCGTGGCTGGAGACACACATTGATATTAAGTAGCTGAACTCGCCAGAGTTCAGACAGATTGACGGTGGACGATGATCTGAATTCTGGCGAATTCAGCTACAAACAGATTGAGACGAAGATGAGTAATCAGCAGTTGAACGAAATCATCGAGGTCCTGTCGCAGTCGATGCCGACGGTGATGCGGTGGGCGGGGGCGATTGCGAAGACTCTGCGAAAATACAACATCGCCCTTGAGGGCAAGTCGTCGGGGAGTGCCAATACGGACGCTCTGACTCTCGCGGACCTGACCGTGCAGGAGTTGCTCGTCGGAGCCCTTCGCGATGCGGACCCGATCCTGCGAACGTGCCGGATCGAGGCGGAAGAAGTGACCGGTGATCTCGCCGCTTTTGCGTCAGAGGGCCCTTATGTCATCGCCCTCGACCCGATTGACGGCACCAAACAGTTCCGTGATCGCACGGGAGACGGATACGCAGTGATGCTGCATCTGCGGTCGCGAGAGACGGTGCACTACTCGCTGGTGTTTCTTCCGGAGGCCGGTCCGCAGGGTTCGTGGGTCGAAGTGAACGGTGACGTCGTCAAGTGTGGGCCGGACGAGCCCCGCACGCCTGCGATCGATGTGCTCGCGGCCATGTCACCCACCAACGACACGCGGGACCGAAATGCGAAGGGCATCTACCTCATCGGCTTTCAGCAATGGGACGGCGAACGGGCTGACGCGGTGACTGAGACGGGTCTGAAAGGTTACGCCCCCGATGACATGCCGGGGAGCATCTATCCGCTGTTGGCGACGGGCCACTTCATCGGCTCGCTGATCCACACACCCAACATCTACGACTTCCCGGTCTCGTTGCACATCGCCCGCGCGTTCGGTGGTGATGCCTTGTGGGTGGCGAACGGCGAGCCGGTGAACTTCCGCGAGATGTGGAACGACGAGACAGCCGACATGCTCCGCCTCCCCGGCATCGTCGCCTGCAGCCCGGACCGTGATGTGCTCAACACACTGTGCAAGCTCGCGAAGGATTGGAACCCCGAGCGATATCCCAAGGGGTGAACAAATCAGAGCCGCGCCCGTCAGGAAGCGGCCGCTCTCTGAGGTGGAACGGTTCCAAAAAAGATTCGCACGCGTGTGAGCGGCCCCTCCCTGACGGTCGGTGCTCTGATGTCTGACGATCAACGACGAAGTCACACAGAGACAGCAGGCATAGAATCGGCTTTGTGGAGGCTAATCGAATCGCTTTCCGCAGCAACCGGTTTCTGAGCTTCAACGAGGATGCCGCCCAGTTTGAAGAAGCGGTGGACTCGGGAGAGCCAGAGTTGTTCGTGCCAGGGGAGGCCCATCTCTTCGCACGCTTCCTGAAGTTCCTGGCGGTTATACGTGCGGCATCTCCAGGTGTGACTGGTCAGGAATCCGGACACGGTGTCCTCGGTCGCCAGCAGGAAGACGCGCCCGTTGGGGACGAGTACCCGCTGAAACTCCTTGAGGCCGGGGCGCGGGTCGGACAAGTGCTCGATGACCCAGCCGCACGTCACGCAATCGAACGATTCGCTGGGAAAGGGAAGACTCGTCATGTCCCCGACGATGTAGTCGGGACGTTCGCTCTTGATGCGATTGCGAGCCCGCTTGAGCATCTGATGTGACAGATCACAGGCGACAATCTGCGTGTCCGAGTCGGTCGCACGCAGGAGGTGCCCAAGGATCTGACCGGCACCTGAGCCAATGTCCAGAATGCGTTTGAAGCGGGTCACATCAAAGCGGCCTTTGCGCAGCATGCGCCCCACGAGCGGCTCATGCAGGGAGATGAGGCTGGCCAGTGCCAAGACAGAGCCCGCAGGGCCGTCATACAGATCGCGGATGTGTTCGGTGTACTTCTGCCGACTGAGCTGCCTGATGCCTTTGAATTCGACGAGTTGTCGGACTCGGGACTTGAGCTTCGCGCGTTGGGGCGAGCGGGTGCGATGCATCTGTGTCATCCTGAACGGTTCCCTTGGTGAGTCTCTTGGTGGCTACTCTGGCGACATTGGGAATTGAACAATCGAAAGTCTGCGACAGCCTGAAGGCGTCGTTCTTTCTCGTATGTCATCAACTATATTCGATGATTCTGCAAAAATCTTCCCAGTAAGAACTCCGAATCGCGACAGCGTGAGAATGAAGACGCCACTGACTGGCAAACCTGCGGGTCAAGGCGTTGTCGCCACGACTGCGGGGCCGTAGAATGCTCGAATGTCTCATTCGCAGACACTTTGCGCAGCGATCGCTTCTCCGGTCAGACAAGGTTCCGCTTTCGATCTCCCGTGGTGAGTCGCCTGAAAATGGGCGAAACAGATAAGTCGTTACAGTCCGATCTCGGGGATCTCATTCCTCAAATCGTGGAGAAACTCACATCCGGACAGCATGTCTGTTTGTGTTTTGAATCGAGCTGCGCCCTGTTGACCAGTGCGTTGGCGACCTCCAAGGCCTGGGACGAAAGTGTTGGAGAACAGAACAAGGACTGCGTCCTCCTGGTCCGGGATGTTGCTTCCGCACGAGACTTTCTCGACGAGGTGTCCCCTGTCATCAAACGATTGATGGGCAAATGCTGGCCGGGACAGTTCCGACTGGTCTTCTGCTCAGGTGTCGATCAATCGTTGATCAGTCACCTGGCCCCCTGCGTTCAGCGATCTGTTCAAACTGTCCGGGGGCTGAGTCTGTGCGTTCCCGGCCTTCGAATATTGCAAAAGGTGTTGGAACAGGTTCCATTTCCACTGATTCAGGTTGAACTCGATAAAAACGCCCTGATTGCCCAAACAGGGTTGACCATTCCCGTTTCCACCTCACAATCGACCGTTAATGAAGCGGAAATTCACATCGACGGCGACCGATGGAAGCTGGTCAAGTCGTGTGGACTCACGGAAGCCCATTTTGAGCGGATGATGACCTCACATTACTTGTTCGTCTGTACGGGAAACACCTGCCGCAGCCCAATGGCGGCAGCCATGTTTCGTCAATTGCTGGCACGGCGATTGAAGTGCGACGAAACCTCGCTCGGTGAACATGGGTTTACGGTCAGCTCGGCTGGCCTGGCGGCTGGTGTCGGAGCCCCCGCGAGTCCTGAGTCTGTGGAGATCTGCCGGAACGATGGAGTTGACCTGACCCATCATTCCAGTCAACCATTAACCGAAGAGCTGCTGTTAGCAGCCGACAAGGTCTTCACCATGACCTTTGGGCATCGAGAAACCATTCTCTCTCAATACCCGGAATTGGAAGACAGGATTGAACTCCTCTCGCGTAATGGACAGGATGTTTCTGACCCCATCGGATGGGGCATGGCCGCTTATCTGCAATGTCATCGTGAAATCTTCGAAAGCCTGCAGGCTCTTGTGGATGAACTGACGAACTAACCCTGAGTGTCAAATGAAAATCGCCGTCGCCAGTGACCACCGTGGAGTCCGCGTCAAGGAACAGATCCTCGCGCAGCTGGAAAGCCTGGGTCACGAGGCTCTTGATTACGGTCCATCGACAGGTGACAGCGTCGACTACCCGGACTACGCCAAGTCTGTCGCTCAGGATGTCTCCAACGGCACGCTTGACCGGGGGGTACTCATCTGCGGGACGGGGCTGGGGATGTGTATCGCTGCGAACAAGTTTCCCGGGGTTCGCGCTGTGAACTGTCACGACGATTTCACGGCGGAAATGGGCCGGCGTCATAACGATGCAAACATCATGTGCCTCTCAGCTGATCTGCTCGGAGATCGACTCCTCAACCGTATTGTCGAGATCTGGATGACCGCCGAATTCGAGGGAGGACGCCACGGTCGTCGCATCGAAAAGATTCGCGAGATCGAAGCGGACTGCTGTCGAGATCCCCATGACGGGTAAAGGACAGCGCGAGCAGGCCGATGAATTGATTCTCACCCCCTTCCCTCGCTATCGTCTGCATCTTGACAGTTGATCGCCTGGCATTGAGGACCGCGCGCATGGACCCTACAACACTTCGCTTTGCTCTCACCCACGAATGGGTCCATCAGGACGGTGATGTCATCACCGTCGGCATCAGCGACTTTGCCGTCAAAGAACTGACGGACCTCGTGTATATCGATCTGCCGAGTGTTGGCGCGACAATCGAACAGGGGGAAACGTTCGGCGAGGTCGAAAGCGTCAAAGCAGTCAGCGACCTCTACGCTCCGGTCAGTGGCGAGGTCGTCGAAGTCAACGAGTCGTTGCCGGACAACCTGCAGGACCTTTCGGACGACCCATACGGTAAGGGATGGGTTGCCAAATTCCGCATCGCAGACGGAACTGATCTCGACGAGCTGATGGACTATGCCGCCTATCAGAAGCACTGCTCCGAAGCCTGATCGGCCATCTGATCCTTGAGGTCTCGAATCATCGATTTCAGATCTGAAATCTCTTATTTGACATCTGCCACCATGTCCTACCTTTTTGTCACCGACGACCAGCAACAGGAGATGCTCGAAACCATCGGTGCTTCCAGCATCGATGAACTCCTCTCACAAGTCCCGACCGAGCTGCGACTCGATCGTCCGCTCAACATCCCCCCTGCCCTGACCGAACCCGAACTCGAACGGCATCTCAGGCAGCTTGCGGCCCAGAACATCAACGGCGACAGGAGAGTCTGTTTCCTTGGCGGCGGAGCCTACGACCATTTCGTCCCCGCAGTCGTCGACGAGATCGTCTCCCGCGGCGAGTTCTACACCGCCTACACCCCGTATCAGGCGGAAGCCTCACAAGGGTCCCTGCAGGCCTTCTTCGAGTTCCAGACGCTCATCTGCCAACTCACCGGCATGGAGGTCGCCAACGCCAGCCTGTACGAAGGAGGCACCGCTGTCAGCGAGGCGGTCTTCATGGCCGAGCGGGTCACCGGACGCGACAAACGCGTGGTTGTCCTCGGCTCGGTCCATCCGCAGTATCGCGAAGTCGTCGAAACCTACTCTCGCTATCTCAACTGCGAAGTCGTCACCGTCCCGACCCCTGGCGGCGTCGCAGATGTGAACGAGGTCAAAGCGGCTCTCAACGACCAGACCTCCTGCCTTGTCATTCAGCACCCCAACTACTTCGGATGTCTCGAAGAGGCCGCTACACTCGTGCAGGCCGCACATGATGTCGGTGCCCTCGCGGTCGTGAGTGTGAACCCAACCACGTTGGGAGTCCTCAAACGACCGGGTGACTACGGGGCCGACATCGTCGTGGCTGAAGGACAACCGCTCGGCATTCCGCTCCAGTACGGCGGCCCCTACCTTGGCCTGTTTGCCTGTCGTGAAAAGTTCGTTCGCAAGATGCCGGGCCGACTCATCGGGCAGGCGAAGGATCGCAACGGTCGTACCTGTTACGTACTCAGCCTGCAAACACGAGAGCAACATATCCGTCGTGACAAAGCTACGAGCAACATCTGCACCAACCAGGGCCTGCTCGCACTCCGAGCGACCATCTACCTCGCGACCCTCGGCCCTCAAGGTCTGAAAGAAGTCGCAAACCTCTCCTGCCAGAAAGCTCACTACGCAGCAGACAGGCTGTCAGAAATTGACGGTCTCACGCTTGCCTATGATCGTCCGTTCTTCCACGAGTTCACACTTAAATGCGCAGGCAGCGCCTCCGCGTTGCGAGACAAAGCCGCACAAGCCGGCTACGACATCGGCCCCGAAACCGACAACAACACGCTCCTCGTCGCTGTGACCGAGCAACGCACGAAGGCAGAGATCGACGGACTCATCGAAGCCCTGCGGTGATCACATTCATCGGGTAACAACGGTTGTCCTCAACCATTGCCGCGTCAGCGGCAAGAAGCATGCCAGACGACGCACGATGGAAATTGACCGGACGATTTCCGAAATGCTTCTTGTCGTTTCGCGACACGTGTTGGGGCAACCCGTGCGACCCGCTTCTTCTCGCGATCTGTTTTTCTCTTGACATCTCAGACAGAATGTCTGACACTGCCCTCAGTCAACTTGTCTGAGACTGGAGGGCACGGATGATGGACAAACCCCGAGATGTGACCGATTCTGAACTGGCTGTGCTGGATGTCCTCTGGAACCAGCCGCAGGCGACGATCCGCGAAATCACCGAAGCAATCTACGAAGACTACTCCCCCTCGTCCCATGCGACCGTGCAGAAGCTGCTCGAACGGCTGGAGGCGAAGGATTGTGTCGCGCGTGATCGCTCGGGCTTCGCTCACCGGTTTCGAGCGACGATCGAACGCAGCGATCTGCTCGACCGGCAACTGGAGGCGGTTGCGGACAAGCTCTGTGAGGGATCGCTGACTCCCCTGCTCCTGCATCTGGCCAGTCGCACGAAACTGAGTGATGAGGAGCGAAAGCTGCTGCGGAAGCTGATCAACGACAGAACGTGAAAGACTCCGTAGCTGAACTCGCCAGAGTTCAGACGCACGATTGAATTGACAGGGCTGAATTCTGGTGAATCCAGCTACGTATTTGATGCGAAACACTGACATCCGGAGATCGAGGCATGCCAACTCTCCCATCAGATATCCTCATCACGCTGCTCTCGAACGCCCTGCTCGTCGTTCCGCTGGCGATTGCGGTCGTCCTCATCTGCCGGTTCGTCAAACGACCAGCGGTCGCCTGGTGCCTCTGGGCTCTCGTCCTGTTGAAGTTCGTCACGCCCGCCTGGTATCCGCTGCCGGTGGAGGACATGACAACTCTGCTGACCGCGGCTGCACCGGATGAGCCGAGTGCATCAATCCCTCTGTCAGATGTGATGCTCACCAACTTGCCGCTGCCGGTTGCCGAACCGGAACCGGAGGTCCGCACCGAGCCGTCATTGCTCGAACAACTCGCAGCGTCCCAGTTGCGGGAGGCGCTGACAGCCCCGCCTCCGATGACGCCGGAGTTCTCCCTGCCGGACGAAGGGATGTCAACTAAGCCAATAATCGTCGAAACAGTCGAGTCTGACGAGGACGTGACCATTGTTGAGACAGAGTTGGCATCAGATGACATCACATCACTGTCGGGTGGCATGGCGTCACGGCGACAGCCGGGTCGCCATGTGGTGACGGCTCCCAACCAGCATGATCACCCGCCTGACGGCGTGAGAGCATGGCACCCGTCATGGGCCGATCTTTGGACTGAGCTGCCGAAGACACAGCTACTCGCGACGTTCTGGGCTGCGGGGAGTGTTGTGCTGATCGGGGTGACGCTGTTGCGGGTGCTTCGCTTTGGGCGACTCGTCCAGCGTGCTGAGCAGGCGTCGCCAGCCATCGTGGCTCGCGTTCATGACCTTGCTGCGAGGCTGGGATGTCGGCGTGTGCCCGATGTGCGTGTGACGTCTGCACGGGTACCGCCCCTGCTCTGGGCCGTCGGTCGACGTCCGGTCATTCTGCTCCCTTCAGCCCTGCTCGATCAGCTGGACGAGGAACAGACGGCTGCACTACTGACTCACGAACTGGCCCACTATGTTCGCCGCGACCACTGGACCCGCTGGTTCGAGCAGGGGGTGTGCTGCCTGTACTGGTGGCATCCGGTCGCATGGTGGGCCGGTCATCGCCTGCGTGAAGCGGAGGAACAATGCTGCGACGCCCGCGTCGTCAGCCTCACCCCCGACGCGGCCCGCCCGTACGCTAACGCCCTGCTAACGACGATCGAATTCCTCAATCCGCCCGACCACTCCGTCCCTGCACTCGCCAGCGGCATCACCCCCGTCCGCCGCTCGCTCCGCCCCTTCCACCGGAGACTGACCATGATCCTCGAAGACCGCCCGTCCCCCACCCTCACCTGGACCTCCCGCCTCAGCCTGCTGGCCGTGGCTGTCATCGTCCTGCCATTATCACTCGTCGCCATCGGCGACGATGAGGCTCCGGCCACTCCAGCGACAAGTGTGGAATCGCCAGACGAGATTTCAGGATTTGAGATTCGAGAATCTGAGACTTCAGATTCTGAAATCCTGAAATCCGAAATCTCAAATCCAACCGAATCGACACCACGCGAGGAGATCACAACGGAAGACGATGACCAACCATCGTCCGATGAATCAACCGGCGACACCATCACCGTCGTACGTGCGTTCTATCCGATGCCGGAGGAGCTTGCGAAGGCGTTCCAGACGTTCATCGCATACCAAACACACTTCTTTGAAATCTTGAGCGCCACCGCTGATTGGCGAGTTATTGAAGAGTCTGATGATTCCGAGGGCAACAGCCTGCCGGGCGGTGTTTTGGGGGGAGGCTTTGGTAGAGGTGTACGAAGAGGTCGACCGATGCAGTCAGGCCTCACGCTCATTGCCAACGAGGACGTGCAGCAACATTTCGGGGACTTTATCCACGCTGTGACCGATGCCGCTTCAACACAGTCTGAGAACGGTAAGGACACAGAGAGAATCACGCTGGTGCGAGAGTCGTATGATGTCGCTCGGATGGATGTGACGACTCATTCGGAAGATTTCGATTCGAAGAAGATCGGGAATATCCTTGATGACCTTCTACAGGCAGTCAAAGCAACCAATCAGGTACAGTGGCTATTGCTCAAATCGCATGGCGGCCAACTCACTGTCACAACAACTTCAGAGTTTCAGGAGGCGCTCGACAAGTTCATCGCCTTCCTCAAGGAGCGAGCACCAACCGATCGCGAACAGGAGGTGTCAGACCTGAACGATGTTCAGCGGAAGATCAAAGCAAAGATTCTGCTGGAGAATGCACGCCATAAACTGGAATGTAATGACTTCCTGGGGGCGAGGTTACTCGCCGAACAGGCTGAAGCGTTACATGCCAAATACGAATTGTTTGAAGATCGGCCCGAACTGGTTTTGAATGATCTGAGACTGAAAGAACAGGCTCCTGACCTCTCCGCTGGTTCGATTCGACAGGGGCCATCAAGTGGCAATGGCATCGGCGGAGTTGGCGGCATCGGGGGAGGTGTTTTTCGGGGCGACGGATTGTTCCCAGGAGCGAGTGGAGGGAATCTGTTTGAGAGGTCAACAGGATCGCCACAACTCCCCTCTGTTCGACACGATGCAATGCTCACCCCCGATCAACAGTTAGCGTCGCTGCGGATGCAGGAGCAGATGATTGGGGCGGAGATTGCGTCGATTGAGCGGGCGATGGAGGCGGGCGCAAGTCGGGCGGCCCTGTCGCTGATGATCGGCCGCAAGTACGCCGACAACGCCGTCACCCAGAAACTCGTCGAGACGCTCGCAGCCATGCTCGCATTGCAGCAGGAGAAAGCCGAGTTAATGAGCAGTCGTAGCGAGAAGCATCCCGATGTAGTGCTGGTCACACAAAAACTCGAAGCCCTCCGCCAGTCCCTCGGCCTGCCCAAAGAGGACAACGGCCAACCCATCGACCTCGTCACCCTCCACCTGGAATCTTTGAGACTGCAACAACAGATGCTCAAAAACTCGATCGAGTCAATCCTGCCGAAAGACGGAGGAACGCCTTATTCGACAGACGAAGCCTCCTCGAACTCTGGAGGCCGAGACAACCAAAGTTCCACGGACGCGACAGAGATGACATCGCAACTTTATCGTAGATTGTCTGAACTGGTTGATCGCACGTCGCAATTGGAACAGTCTCTGGGATCTAATGAACCTTCGATCACCTATCTCCATCAGGGTCTGAAGAAACTCCGACTAGGAATGATCGAGATGGATGAACAACTGGCAGTGAGAAAAGGAACCATGTATATGATCCGAGACGAACTTCAGAAGTATTCGGACTTGATCAAAGCAATGCAGAAACAGATCGAAGTAGAAGCACGCCAAGCTGAAGTCTCATCCAACGAAACCCAACTCGAGCGGCTCGACCGGGACATTCGCGATCTGGAAGCGAGAAGGAATCCCCGTGTCTCGTTCTACCGCGCTCTCAAGGACGGTCTGAAAGCGGGTGGAGAACTGGAAGCCGTGCGACGGGCGATGGCTTTGCTCAAATCCGATGAATACCGTCAACGCGGGCTCGAAGCAGGCTGGACCGCTGAAGACCTTGAGGCAAACATCTCATGGTTGCACTCACTGTTCGAGTTGATTGAGAAATATGAATTGCTACTCAGGGATCAGGATGCCGAAAAATCAGAGATTCGAAACCTTGATCAGCAGATTCGTCGTGACCTCAAGTTTTTTTGGGCTGGAAAACCGGTAGAAATTGAGCAAGGGTTCGTGAGGTCACTCTACGAAGAAAGGCTCGACGGTGATTTTTGGATCGAGAAAGAGTTATGTCTTGAAGAAGAGCTGGAGAGCCTCAACAGCCAGAGGCGCGAACTGAAGCAAAACGATGATGACCCCAACGAGGAGGCCACAGTCACCGAATGACCACGGATTTCACTGATGGCACGGATTGTATTGAATGGTCTCACTCTCATCCGTGTTATCCGAGCAATCCGTGGTTTTCTTCCTTATTGGGTAGCAACGGTTGTCCTCAACCGTTGCCGCGCCAGCGGCAGGAAGCATGCCTGACGGCGTACGATGAAGGTTGACTGGAAGATTTCTGAAATGCTTCTGGTCGCTTTGCGACACGGGTTGGAGGCAACCCGTGCTACCCATTCACGTATCCTTGGGGTTATTCGACCCACTGGATGGGGATGCCGACCGGCTTTCGCAGTTCGTACCATCGGGCCGAACTCCAGGGCCAATCAATCGCTCGGCTGACCAGGCCGGCTCGGACTGGATTCATGTGCATGTAGACCAGCTTCTCTTCAAGTTTTTCCTGCTCGTAAATCTCAAACGCGTGATATCTCGGTGTCCAGAACCGATCTCCGATGTCTGCATCGTCGAAGTAGTGCAGTTTCTTTTGGCAATACCATTCGCGAATCGACCTGCTCGACGATCGCTTCCACTCATGCATGAAACCGCTGAGGCGTCCGGGTTCCGGAAACCAAACGAGAACATGGACGTGGTCCGGCATAATCACAAAACCAACGCACTTACCGTTAATGCGTCGCAACTCTTGGGAGAGCGTGCCGAGCACGATGCGTTTTGGCTGATCGAGCGAGAGGAGCTTTCGCCGGCGGTCGCATGCAAAGGTGACGAAATGGGTGTAGAGTTGATCGTCGATGATGCGGCGACTGTTCATGCGGTGATGGTGCCAGAGAATTCTTTACATCGCAACCGGGTAGCAACGGTTGTCCCCAACCGTTGCCGCGCAGCGGCAGGAAGCATGCCTGAAGGCGTACGATCAAGATTACCTGGACGGTTTCAGGAATGCTTCTGGTCGCTGCGCGACACGGGTTGGAGGCAACCCGTGCTACCCATTGACAAGTGACACGACGTCAGGAGTCGATCTCGGCTGCGAGGGTGTTTGTCTCCTCGATGATGCGGTCCAACAGGGCGACGACGTTGTCGGTGAAGCGGTCGAGGAGGATGGCTCCCTTTTCTGCGGTCGCTGCGGCCGGGTTGCCCATGTAGCCGAGTGGGGAACGGTCGTTCGTGATCCAGGCGCGATGGGCCGGTTCGCACGTCAACACCTGAGGCACCGGTTCCAGTGATGCATAGTCGCCGACGAGGTGCGGGTGCAGGTGCAAGATCATCGACGTCTCCCATTCGCACGCATGTCCCATGCGGTGCTGTGTGAACTCGGGGCCGCTCGGCGGGGCGCCCGCGTCCCAGTAGGTCATCGAGTACAGGAGCATGTCGTCCTTCTCCCGCAACTCCTGTCGCACCTCGAACAAGGCCTGCTGGGCGGGGACCACGTTGCCGCCGTGGCCGTTGATCAGCACGATCGTCCGAAACCCGTGCGAGAGCATGTTGTAGGTCATGTCCTTGAGCAGATCGAGGTACGTGCGCGGGGCAGCTGTCATCGTGCCGGGGTAGTCCAGATGATGCTCGGAGTTGCCCAGCCACATCAGCGGCGTGAACAGCACCCGCTCGGACATCCGCTCTTCCAGCCGACGCATGATCTCGCCGAGCAGCAGACTGTCCGTAAACACGGGCATGTGCGGTCCGTGTTGTTCGAGGGCAGCGACCGGGATGACCACGGGCGTCCAGGGGGAAAGATCATCAACTTGCGGCCAGGTCATTTCAAACAGTTGCATGCGTTGTTCCTTGATGCGAAGTGCAGACGCCCATGACGGTACGTCACGCATGAGCGACTGGCAAGCAAGCGACATCCCTGACGAGTGTGGCATGCTCTCACGCCGACAGGCGGGTGAGCATGTGGATGGGGCGTCGACCCAGGCTGGCGCCATGATGTCATGCCAACCGAGCAGATCCGATCGTGCATTCGATGTCGATTGTGGTACACTGCGGAGACGAGTTACTGACAGTCATTCGGGAGTGACGAGATGCTGGGAATCCTCGGACAATCGCAGCGGACGTGTCAGGGGTGGTCGCGCAGGCACCTGCTTCAGGCGGGCGGCGCCGGACTGTTTGGCATGTCGCTGCCCAAGCTGCTCGCCGCTGAAGACCTGGGCACGGCTCATGAGCCACGAGCGAAGTCGGTCATCTTTCTGCTGCTGTTCGGCGGGCCGAGTCAGCTGGAAACGTTCGACATGAAGCCCGAGGCTGCGGACACGATTCGCGGTCCGTTTCAGCCGATCTCCGCCCGCACGCCCGGTCTGCGAATCTGCGAACATTTGCCGCTCACTGCTGACGTCTCCAACCGGTTCGCCGTCGTGAAGACGATGAGTCACGACTTCAACGATCACAGCGGCGGCGGTCATTACCTGCAGACGGGGCACCGCTGGCATCTCCCCATCGGTGGCGGGTTCAATGTCACGCCGCAGGACTGGCCGTCCATCGGCTCGGTCGTTGATTGTGTGACAAAGCAGGGACAAGCACCCCGGCTGCTTGAAAGCAGCCGGGGTGCTGACGAGTCGTCAGTCATGCCCAACTATGCGGTGCTCCCCAATGCGCTCGGGGCTCTGCAGGAGTACAACATCATGCTCAAACGGCCGGGCGAGACGGCGGGCTGGCTTGGGCGGCGTTACGATCCGTTCGTTACCCGCATCCAGAAACGGGACAAGGACGACAACCCGTACTGGCGCGACTGCACCGATGAGGAACTCACCTTTCAGGTCGACGGCATGCAGACCCGCGAGGCCCTCACGCTCGACCGGCTCGATCGGCGACGGTCGTTGCTGACTCAGTTCGATGATGCCCGGGCGACTGTCTCTGAGGCAGCCGTGTCGACCTACGATCAATATCAACAACGGGCTCTCTCACTCGTCACGGCTCCGCAGGCGCGCGAAGCTCTCGATGTCACCCGCGAACCGGACGCACTGCGGGACCGTTACGGCAGGCATCTGTTCGGTCAGTCCTGTCTGATGGCACGTCGGCTGGTCGAAGCGGGCACGCGTTACGTCACCGTGCACTATGACTGCGTCGACGGCTACAGCTGGGACTCACATCAGAACAGCGACGACGTCAAGAATCATCTCATTCCCACGCTCGATCAGGCTTACTCCGCCCTGCTGCTCGATCTCGAAGACCGGGGCCTGCTGGATGAAACGCTCGTCGTCTGTCTGGGTGAGATGGGCCGCACGCCGAAGGCGAACGCCAACTGGGGCCGCGGCCACTGGAGCACCCTCTTCCCCGCCCTCCTCGCCGGAGCGGGCATCAACGGCAGCACGATCCACGGCGAAACCGACGCGGACGCCGCCTACGCCATCACGCCCCCCCACTCCCCCGAAGACCTCGCCGCCACAATCTACGACTCCCTCGGCATCAACCCCCACCTCCGCCTCCCCGCCAGAGACGGACGGCCAACGCCGATCGTCGACGGGGGTGAGGTGATGAAAGAACTCTTCGGGTAGCAACGGTTGTCCCCAACCGTTGCCGCGCCAGCGGCCAGAAGCATTCCTGAAACCCCACGATGAACTGTCAATGGACGACTTCAGGCATGCTTCTCGTCGCTCCGCAACACGGGTTGGGACAACCCGTGGTACCCGGTATCGGCACAACTAACGTGGTGTGAATGAATGCCCAAACGTACTAACGAATTCCAAGAGCTTGTTACTATTATTCAGAAGTCACTGGCTTGCCTTAACGCAACAATCACTCCCTCAGCACAGGTTCCCGGACCGACTTCTGGGAAGATGAGGGAAATTGACGTTCTCGTCCAGACTCCGACTGGTGAATTCTCGCTCGTTGTGGCAGTCGAAGCGAAAGACGAGAAACGCCCACTCGATGTAACCAAGATCGAAGCGTTCATTGGCAAGTATCGAGGAAACGGGGCTCTGCAAGTCGACAAAGTTGTTGTAGTCGCACGTAGAGGCTTCACATCGGAGGCTCAAGTCAGAGCGGATGATGAATCAATTGAATTGATGACTCTTGACGAAGCGATTGATTGTGACTGGTGTCAATTCGGTCCGAGAAAGTTCACTCTCCGCCTCTCTCCAATGGCAGTCGGGATCGTGTTCACCCCGGAACTGCCGAAACAGTTTCTTGAAGCAGATTGGGAAAACGAAGCGGAGGTAATTCGTGTGTCAGACGGACACAGATGCGGAACACCAATGAAGTTTCGTAATACGATCTCTCGGGTTGTCATCAACAGTTCAGCTTTTGCGGAGATGACGGATGATTTGAAGAGATGCGGAGGTACAGGCGGAGGAGATTTCTACATTACCCGACCACTATCCGATTATGCAGTACGGGATGACGGCTATTGTCATAAAGTGACATCAGTGACCGTCCATGTCCAACGAGTTGATGGATCGACAAACATGATGCCCTCTGCGTACAGACTCGTTGATAAACAAGGCAATCATTCCCGTTTCATTCATTCTCATGGAAGAGTTGGAGATCAAAAGGTAGAGATTCTCTCGCCCCACGGAGTCCCCTGCGCCACAGGAATCATTGAATTTGGAGCCCCCTCCGAATGGATTGAAAAGGATGCTGTCCACTCTTGGGCATTGTCTGATGAGGATTGGGACAAAGTGCAAGCGTACTTGGCATCCGACGGGTGACACTGGCGGGCAAGCCGGCCAGTGGCACTCATGATTTCGTTGGGCGGGGACGTCGTTTGTGCGGATGGTGTGCAAGCTGGGTTGGGTGGTCGAGTTGAGGGCGTGCTTCCGGGTGTGACGAGTCAGCTTGTGCGTTGATGACGCATTGGCCCTTTTGTCGGGTGCCACTGATCGGCTTGTCCGCCAGTGCGATCACGGGGAGACTGACAATATATGGCCGAACATTCCAATACCATCAAGCACTCTCACGAGCCGGATGACCTGCACGAGTTGACGTTCTCGTGCTATCGGCAGGTGAAGTTGCACAGCGGGTAGCAACGGTTGCCCCCAACCGTTGCCGCGCCAGCGGCCAGAAACATTCCTGAAACCCCACGATGAACTGTCAATAGACGACTTCAGGCATGCTTCTCGTCGCTCCGCGACACGGGTTGGGACAACCCGTAGTACCCGGTAACCGGGCCCATTAGCCGGATCGCGAAGCGACAAGACGATTCACACTGAGCGTCGGGTCTTTTATTACACTTGAAAGTCCAGTGTGATACATCCCGTGCCTGCGGCACCCCGCCTATCCCGGCGGGGCCACCCGCGTCTGGATGGATTGACATTCCAATTATCAGATTTCAGATTTGAAATCACCAGCATGGCGACACATCGGATGTGGAGTCAGTCAAATGCATGTGGTAGACAAGCAATCTCACCGGTGGACACATCGATTGATTGCGGTGCTCGCGGTCACACTCCTGGCGATCTTCAACCTCATTGGCATCTCAGCATACCGAAGGTTTGACGCTCTGAGACGCCTCGCTCGGAACGAACGGACTTATGTCTATTTCATGCAGAATGAGCCGGGCAACGCTCATGCGTCAGGTCTCTCATACAGGCTGTATGAGCGGTATGATGGCTATTCTTACATCTTTGGTGAGGGGGAGCAGCCAACGTTTTGCGACCTGGGTTGGCTGGCTGCGAATTACGTACAGTACTCAGGGATGGATGTCGCGAACGTTGATCTCAGCCCACTACGAGTCTTGCCGCAGATCAAATCGCTTGACTTGCAAGAGAGTGTTAACGTCGAATCAGCATTGAGGCAGCTCTCATCTGATACCGGAATTCGAGAGTTCTGGTTGCACGCGTCTGATGTGACCGACGATGTGTTGGTCCAACTTGATCCGACATCGATCGAAGTCTTGTCAATCCACGAGACGGAAGTCTCTGCAGACTCGCTCCCGTTTCTGGAATCTTTGACATCACTCAAAACGCTGTTCATCTCAGAAGGGATGTTAACTCCTGCCGAACTCAATGAACTCACCACTTCCTTGCCGAGAGTCACCGTGGAAGTGATTCCCAAACGCGAGTGAAGCTGTTGAATGCTTTGTTGAGTCATCAATCTGGCAACGCGTTTGGATGGACTGACGTTTCAAACTGAAAGCTCAGATTTGAAATAGCAGAATTCAAAACCCCTTCCCGCTCGTGAATCCACCCCCTCTCCCGCCGCCGAATGACGGGCCGTTCGTGCGGCGGAATGTGGGCGTCGGAACGTTAATCGGGATGCCTGTGCCCCCGCGGTGTTGGCCCGTGCGGCGGGTGACGCTGCGGTTGGCCGATTGCTGGAGGGCGGCCCCGGCGGCCTGCACCATCGCTTGAGCGAGGACCTGAGCCAGCGGATGTTCGAGCACGTTTGAGGCACCGCCGGCGGTCTGTTCGATCCATGTCGGGGCGAAATCCTGACGGCTGCGGATCGATTGCCAGAGAGAGTCCTTGTCGGTCACCCCTTTGCGGAAGCGGTCGATGTACTCATCCACATCAAAGCCGTTCTCGAAGGAGGACCGCTCGGAGTCAAAGTTGGACTGCTGATACCGTCTCAGGACGAAATCGAGCCCGCTCGCCTGCTCCTCCAGGTTCCGGTAGGTGGAGGAGATTGCCACGACCTGCGGCTGCAGTCTGTCGATTTCGGTCGACAGCCACTTCACCCGTGAGACGAGTTCGTCGTCGGTCGGCTCGGGCGTCTTACGGGCGTGATGCTCCAGCACTGCGGTTTCGGTTTGTGACAGGAACGTGCGAAACCTCGTCAGGGCCTCTTCGTAGAACTGCCCCTGTGACTGCTGGAGTTTGATCAGTTCCTGCTCGACCTCCTGGCAGCGCTGCTTCTGCTCATCCACGCGTTTGACCAGTCCGTCCCGTTGCCATCCCAGTTGCTCCCCTTCATCGAGCACGACGGTCAGGCCGGACGAGTCGGCTTCGCGGCGCTCGAATGCTTCGATGGCGTTCATCTGTTCGTCGAATTCCGCGTGACGTCGTTCGACCTCAGCCTGCATGAGACCAGGAGTCGATTTGAGAAACTCGTAGCTTTTACGTGACTGCTGGAACTCAATCATCCGTCCCACCCAGCGATCGAGTCGACGCGTGAGACCACGGGAGGCATAAGCGGGTGTGCCAAAGCCTCGTCGGTAGAGGTACTGAAAGAGTCGACTTTGTTCGTAGGCCGGAAGCTTCTCGTCCGCTTCCCTCATGATTTCCCTGACTCGCTGTTCGTTCCGATGCAACTCCAGTTCAGAGGCCACGGCCTGCTCAGTCAGATGCTTGAACTGCGGGTTCTCACTGAGCGTCTGTGTCACCTGTTGTTGCAGCAGGTCACGTTGCCGTACCTTTTCGTTCAGTCGCGAAGTGATCTCGGCTAACTCGTCGGACGATTTGTCCCTCTCCACGACAAGCCGCTCGAGCTGTCCAGTCAGTTCTGCGACTCGACGTTCCTTACGGTCGAGGATCGCGCGGAGGTCTCCCTGAATCTGCGTGAGCGTGTTGGCGATCGACTGTTGTGTGAGGTCCGGAAGGTAGTGGCGGGCCAAGTCGATGAAGGCCGTTCCACGCTCTGCGACCAACTCATCAAACTGTGTGTCGATCTTCGTCCAATCGTCGTGCAGGGCCTTGGCTTCTGCCCGGACTTTCTCCAGTGCGGCCTGCAGATCGTGAAAGACGGACACTCCCGGGACAGGCATCGCGATCACCACCTCGTAATCTGGGCATCACGGGTGAGTGGCATGCCGTCGTCACCAGCGAACACGATCTGTTCCTCGACTTCGCCGCGTCGCTTGACCGCAAATAACGTCTCGTTAAGTATGCCGTCCGCCTGCTTATCATCCCTGATGCGGTTGTACACTGCTTCGGGCACACGCTCCGCCCAGACGGACACCCGGTCCTCTCTGCCGGTCTCCGAGTTGAGGATGTTGCGGGTGAGCACCTCACCGGAAGCAGACTTCGCTTGCACGATGACATAGTAACCGGACGTTCGCGTTCCCTGCTCATCGGTGAAGTAGCGATCCACCCCGCTCTGTTGCCCTTCTCCGCTGACGATGCGGAGTTCATATTCCTCCTGAAGTCGTGCTTCGATCTGTGTCAGCCTCCTGCGGAGTTCGTCCAGACGATCAACATCACCTGCTGCCTGAGCGACCTGCGCCTCCTGCTCCAGACTTTGTATTTCCTCTTGAACTTGGGCCTGCTTCGACATCGCCCGGATCGAAGCCATCGCCCGCTCGATCTCCGAACTGTCCGCAGCGATCGCACGACTGGTCCGTCCTGCGCTTGAGAATGGTCCCGAGGGCGAGACCAACAACCACCAGCCGGACAATCCGAAGAACAGCAACACGCAGGCGGTCAACGCAATGCGGCCGCGCCAGATGTAGGCATGGGCCAGCCATCTGGAAAGCCCCGGCGGCGGTTCGTGGAAGGTGTGTAGATTGTCGAAGTACAACTCGATCGCCGCATCAACCTCATCGGGCGTGACGATACTGCCCATCGTCTCTGCGGAGGCGAGCAGCTTGTCCCGCAGGAGGGCGGATGTCTCTACGCGATTGAACTCCCGTTCAACCGTTTCCTGCTCCTTCCGCAAGGCTCGCGCAATGTCCATCACCCGCAGCATGTCATGCAGGGAAAGTTCGTGCGCAATCGTCTGGGGGGATTCATCCATTACTGATACACGCTGCCGCATTTGCGAGGTCGAAAGGCCGCCTGAAGTCTTAACGAACCCTGAACACCACAGAATCGTCGTGCGTCCGGTCCACAACGGATGAGGACTTCAAGTCACGAAACTGTCATTAACACATCGCAACTTTGACGACTGCTTCGATCTTGATACGCTGTGGTCGCCCTCGATCGGGCCGTTATCATATCGCAGTCTGCTGATGACAGAAACTCACCTCGCTCGACATCCGGGAGAAGCCGACATGGCGAAGAAGACGCCCGCCACCAAAGGAAAAACCAAGACCGCCGGCAAGAAAGTCACAACCTCGAAAACGAAGCCGAAGAAGCCGACAGCTACCAAAGCGGGGCAGTCAGACAGACTCAAAGCCGGGATGCAGAAGTACCTCGATCAGGCACTCAGCACTCTTGATAAGCTCGGCATCTCCGCACGTGACGACGTGCCTCAGGAGTTAATCTCCCTGCTCGAAGAGGTCAAACATGTTGATGAAGCGAAGGTGATGGCGATCGCCAACACAATTCGTCACATGAGCACCTTCAACGCGCTCGTTCGTGACAACGTCGAGAACATCAACGTGGGCAATCGCTATCTCGAAATCACCCAGATGTTCGACAGTATCCGGGAAGATTCCAAGACCCTGATTGCCCAGCTGGACGATGGCAAGATCAGCATCCCGGAGAAGGCGCAGAACCTGTGGATGCGCATGCGGCGTGGCACCCCGTCCGCCCGTTTCGAGGCCATCGTTGACAAGTATCAGGACGTCTCGAAGGACACACGTGAGCAACTGGAACGTGAGTCGGCCATCATGAACGGCTACATCGACTTTCGCTTCGCTCTCAAGGAAGCCGAAGTCCTCGCACGTGACCTGCTCGAAGCCCACACGCCCCGGCTCGAAGCGGCCAAACAAGGATTGGCCAACGCCCAGGAAGCGGTGGATAAATTTGCCGGCGATGATGAGGGAACCCGCTCACGACTCGAACTCAGCCGAGACGAAGCACGTCACAAGTTCGAGCAGGAGGACCGCACGTACCAGCTGCTCAAGGACATCGCGGAAAATCTCTCCGTCGGCTATGACGTCGGCGAAACGCTCATCACCAAACTCAAGCAGACGCACGACGTGAAGGACCGTGTCTACCGTCGGGCAGTCACTTTCTTCACGACGAACGAGCACGTGTTCACAATCCTCGGCACGGTCTACACCTCGCAGCACGGTCTGCACGAAGTCACGCAGGCCACCGAGGCGATGAAAAAAGGTGCCAACAAAAGCCTCGAAGATGTCGCTGAACTTGGCCGCGAGCTGGAACGGGCCGCCCTCCGCGCCGGTTACGGCTCGACCATCAACCCCGAGTCCGTCCAGAAACTGGTCGACGCGATCAGTGACTTCCAGATCGAAAGTCTGGAGATGATCGCCGAGCTTCGCAAAGAGAGCGAACAGAACGCCAAGGAAATCCGCCGCGTTGTCGAAGACGGCAAGCAACGTTTCCAAAACACTCTCGCTCGGTTTGCGAGAGAGGGGAAGGCGTGAGCTGAATATCGACTCAGTGCAACCCTCGTTCCCAAGCTCCGGCTTGGGAACGCACTGCCTGGAAACTCCGTTTCTCGTGAGCATCGAGAGCAAACGAACCTGTGTGAGCCACTGCGAAGCAGAGCTTCGGGGGGGCTGGTGGTCCCAAACCAGAGTTTGGGAACAAGGAGAATAGGATGACAGACAAGTTCCTCACGGTGGCGATTGATGAAGCCCGCAAGGGTCTCGCGGACGGCGGTATCCCTATCGGCTCAGTGCTCGTGATCGACGATGAGATTGTCGGTCGTGGACACAATCAGCGGGTGCAGCACTGGAGTGCGATTCGGCATGCGGAGATGGATTGCCTGGAGAACGCTGGACGATTGACCGCCGCGGAGTATCAGCAGTCAGTCCTCTACTCGACGCTCTCGCCCTGCGACATGTGCAGCGGGGCCGTCTTGCTGTACGGCATCCCCAAGGTTATCGTCGGTGAGAATCAGACCTTCAAAGGGCCGGAAGAGTATGTCCGCTCACGAGGCGTGATTGTCGAAGTGGTCAATGATGCGGAGTGCATCGCCATGATGCAGGAGTTTATCCGCACGCATCCCGAACTCTGGAACGAAGACATCGGCGAAATGGGATGAAGTCTGTCCTCGCTGAACTCGCAAGAGTTCAGGCGTCGGTACGTCCTTCCATTCGAAACTATCCGTCTGGATCCCCCCGGTTACACAAAGCGGGCCGGGGGAATTGAATTGCTGACAGGCCTGAAAGATCAAATGTACGATTCTCGTGGCTGAATTCTGGCGAATCCAGCTACGAAAACAGGCGATTCAATCGTGTGATGGAGTTGCGGATTTCCGGTCGATGAGAATGGCCATCAGCAGGGATGGAACGAACAGTGCCATCGCATCGGTCATTCGTCCGAGTGGCGGGCAGACGAGGATCACCACCACCATTTGGCAGACAGCATACAACAGAGCGGTCAGGGTCATCACATCCAGCAGACGATAGCCTGACGGGTCGCGTTCCGGTTCGCTGGGGATCATCCGCCATCTGAGGATACGCAGGAGAATCTGAACGGTGATGCCCAGGCAGAGTGCCAGGCAATACGGATTGAGCAGGGTGTCGCCGACGATTTTGTAGACGGCCCTGCGAAAGGCTTTGGCCAGATAGACGACGTACATGCCCGGACGATCGAAAATGATCGCCTGTGCGAGCCTGCGGAGACGTGAGTTTGTCGATGCTCCTCCCTCGGTTTCAGTCGCTTTGGCAGACGGGAGGAACGTGTCCCAGATCGTCCAGTCATAACGGTTCTCGATCCGCTGGTAGTTCAGAACGGGGGCATCGCTCATGAGATCGACATCACTCTTGCTTTCCGGCGGCTGATGTTCGAGAGCAAACACTGCCAACGGCTGCAGGTCAGCCGGCAGTTGAGGGACCATCTCCGGTTCAAGGAACTGTCCGGCGATGCCGATCAGATTGACACCTCCAAAAGCGACTAGGCCGAATTGTCCGACCACGATCGCCCGCAAACCGCAATACGTCAGCAGCGGAGCAAAAGTCGCAGCGACGAGCATTCCCCCGCTCCGCGACAGCTGCTTTCCGGTCAGACGTCCGTCACGACGACAGATCAACAACAGAACACCAAGAATCGGCACGAAGACGACCAGCGAGAGGTAGGCAGGTCGGACAAGACACGTCGCGAGCACTGACGTGGCCAACATCAGCAATGAGCCGAGGGTGAGCTTAGTGATTGCCCGAAACAGCAGACCGACTGAAGCGATCGCCAGAGCAGCGGCCAGAGTGTCTGACGCAATGGTGTTGACGTAGCCGTGCAGGATGTTGGCATACAACAGGGCCGAAGCCACCCAGGCGCGCGGCCAGTTCGCCACTCCGAGCGACATCAATCCCCGCCAAAACAGTATGACACTCAGGCAGTAGACCAGATAGTGAGCGATCGGAACGGCGGCAAGGTTCTTCCCCGGAGCCACGACAGCCAGGAAGGCTGGATAGCCGGGCGTCCGGATGTGCGTGAGCGCGTCGTGAACAGAATGCCAGGGAAACTCACGGTACGACGGCGTGTCATTGACGGGCATCGGGACGAAGCGACCGCTCAACCACAGCCATAGACCGACCAGCACCACCTGAGCCAGCAGGACCAGGCCTGGGGGACGGAACAACCGTTTCATGGCTGACACGCTGACGACTCCGTCGAGTGATGAGAAATCGCACCCTCATCGAACAGATGACGATTGTTTTTGCCGCTTGTGAGAAGTGATCACCATCAAGATATGTGGGAAGACACACACCTTGCCGTGAATTCACGAAGCGGAGCGTCGTCCCACGATGCCAGATTAGAGCACGACCGACAACCGGGCAACTGCCAACTCAAATTGCCTCCAGAGAGATTGATTGCTAGCATGAATCCGTTGGTCAGCAGGTTGACAGACCAATCATTTCTCCCATCCCGGCTGTCGCTGACTCCGATGGACCGTTCGCATAATCCGATGACACTTTCGTTCTCTCTGGGAACGTGGCTGCACACGTCAGTCCGGATGAGCGTATGGTTTCCGCTTGCCTTGCTGATTCTTTGGGGACGGTTGGGACTGCCACTGGGGACGATTTGCTGCGCTTTGCTGCTGGTGAGTGTGATCGTCCATGAGTTCTTTCACGTCTTCGGCGCCCGGCTGACTGGCGGAAGTGGTGACGAGATTCTCATCTGGCCTGCTGGCGGACTGGCATATTGTCATCCGGGACCGTCGTTTCGCAGCGAGTTTCTGACGGTGGCTGCCGGTCCTCTCGCCAATGTGTTGATGGCTGCTGCACTGTTGCCGGTGGTGCTCCCCACGGGTCTGCTGTCCGCGTGCTTTCATCCGATTGTGCTCCCCCCCGTCACCTTTGAGAGCCAGGTGCTTCAGGATCTGGCCCTGCTGATGTTTTCGCTAAACGTCAAGCTGGTGTACCTCAACCTGCTGCCGGTCCGTCCGTTTGACGGCGGACAGATGCTGGAGGTCGTTCTTTCCCGCAGGATGGATTCACTTCTCGTCAACAGGATTGGCTTCTGGACAGCATTTGGCGTGTCTCTGTTGCTTGTGGTCATTGGATATGCCATCGATCCTGCGAATGGGATCGTCCTCGTGACGGTGTCCTCCTTTATTCTGCTGCTGAACATCCTGGACACGATTCAGCGGCAGATGTCGCATGGTTACGACGATTCGTTCCTGGGCTACGACTTCTCTCAGGGGTACACAAGTCTCGAACGGGACGAGGGAGATCATCCGCGCAAGCCGGGCATGGTCGAGCAGTGGCGTGAGAACCGAAGACGTAAGAAAGTCGAACGCGACCAGCAGGAGCGCATCGAAACCGAGATGAAACTCGACGCCCTGCTTGAGAAGGTCCATCAGCACGGCATGGACGCACTGAGTCCCGCAGAACAGCGCTTCCTCAAGCAGGCCAGCGCCCGCTACCGCAACCCCGGCAAGTAAGTGGATTGAGCCGTTTAGCCGCACATTTGATCTGTGCGGTTAAACGATGGATGACCAGTCTCAACTTTCTCCGGTTCCGAGTGATTCGGGTGCTTCGTCCAGATGCACAGGTTTGTATCCTCCGGCCATCTTAAAGCCAATGATCAGGCAGAGGTAGAGAACTGCCATCATCGCAGGAACGTATGCCGTGTACTTGAGTGCCATCTGCCCGCCATAAATGGTCGCGTGCTGAACCTCCGGCTTGTCCTCACGCGCATGCTCTTCGGCGTTAGCCCACCACTCAGCCAGCTTGGCATGGTTGGGGTCTTCGCGGTTCTCAGACTTCAACAACTCACCCACGCGATTGAGTTCTTTCCCACCATCTTCCAACACACCAACTTTGGCACCGTTGAGACCAACAGTGCTGAAACTGAGGAAGTGACTGGGTTCATCAGCCTTGTACCGGTCGTAAGTCTCGGGTGCCTTTGCCTCCAGTTCGGACGAAGCATTGTAGTCCTGTTTGAAACCAATGGCGGGACCACCCAGCAAACCGGCTGAGAGCATGCCGACGCCGCCCAACATGCCGATAGAAACGGCCCCCCCTCTCGGGAAACGCTCGGAAACGACGGCCAACATCGTCGGCCACAGGAACGTTTTGCCGAGAGCATAAACGGTTGCTGCAATGACACAGGCGGCGACGGTCGAAGCACTTCCGAGCATCGTCAATCCGATTGCTCCCAACACGCCACTGAGACACAGGAGCCCCAATGGAGAAATCTTGTGCACGATCGGACCTGCCACGAATCGCAGCAGGAACATCAGCGTTGACGTGTAGACGAAGAGCGAAAGTCCCTTGGCTGGACTGGCCATGATCGATCCGGTGATCTTCGCGATCCATGAGTCGGTGCCCAACTCGACGTAGCCAACCATGGCATGGATGAGCAAGAGCACGAGCATCAACGGCGCGAACAGAGTACCGATCATCTCCGCCATCGTGGCTCCCGCTGCGGCCGCTTCCGACTTCGGGAACTTCTGTCCCAACAGCATGGCGCCATAGAACACCACAGGGATCAGGAACAGGGACATCTGGATCTTCCAGTCGACCGCCTGCTTCACCACGGTGCCGTCATCTCCAATTGTCGCGGCCATCAACGCTGAAGCGAGTCCCCCCACCACCAGACCAGCTGGCCAGCCGGCGTGCAGGATGTTGAGGTAATGAGTTTTGTTCTTCGGAAAGAGGGCCGCTGTCAGCGGATTGACGACCGCCTCACAAAGTCCGTTCCCAACAGAGAACAGAAACATGCCGACCGTCAGACACCAGAACGCTGCGTCCTTTCCGCTGGACGTGTAGGCGAGCGGGGCTGCCAAGGTGATGAGAGCCGAGATGAAGTGCAGCACAAACGCAAGTGCCATCAGCTTGCCGTAGCCAATCTTGTCTGCCACTAGAGAGGTGACGATGATGATGATCCCGAAACCGGTCAGACCGCCACCGGTGATGGCTCCCAGTTCGGTCATGGTAAATCCGAATTCCTCTGCCCATTGCCCGAGGATGCCGCCACGCACGGAGAAGCCCACGCCGGCTGCAAGAATCGCCATGAACCCGGCCCACAATAGACGCTTCGCATTCGGGGCGGCCCCGTTGTGATTATCGTTGCTCATCGAATTCGTTTCCTCTGACCCTGATGTTTGTCTGGCTTCGTCGGCGACGGGGCGATTTGACTGGTCGCTTTTTCCCCCGCTGACCAGATCAACGAGTGACTGGCGTTCGCCGTGCGATTATTCTGGGGGGATGTAAACGAGAGACACATGGTAAATGCAACTGCGACGCGGCGAAAGCAGGTCGAGGCTCCTGCCATCAAAAAAAGTCTCGTTTGCAGGTCCGCAGGACGCGAGAGATCAGCTCCGACTCGTTACTTGGGGTGCGGCATCGGACCGACGACTTGTTCGGACACCGAATCACCGGCTGACCGCTCAATCACGAGGTTCGATCCGTCGCAGGTTGCCTGAATCTGGTGAGGCAGACTGATCGACTTTACCGATTCCGGGGATTGGACAAGCGACACCAGACGTTGCCACACATCAAAGCCCATGCGCTGTCGCGGCCAGTCCTGCAGCAGCCAGGCCTGACGAAGCACCTCACGCAACAGATGGGGCGACAGATCTGCCATACGGTCTGCGTTCAATGCCAGTCTCTGGGGACTGCTGTTCAACAGGACTGCCTGGAGTTCAGCTCGAGCAATCTCCTCCAATAGCGTCTGAGCATCCGTTGCCTGCTGGCTCAGGCGGAGCAAAGCCTGCTCGACCTGCGGATTGAATTGGTCTCTCAATAACGGCAGCAAACGGTGACGGACACGATTTCGGGTAAACCGTTCATCGATATTCGATTGATCGGTGAGATACTCCTGTCCGAGTTCCTGGAGGAACGCAACGATCGACTCACGTGACGTCCCCAGTAGCGGTCGGATCAGCGTCACGCCTGTCGAGAGAGAACGCGATGCGGGAATCCCTTGAAGTCCCGAAAGGCCGGTCCCACGCACGATGTGGTGCAGAATCGTCTCCGCCTGATCGTTGGCTGTGTGAGCGACGGCAATGTACGGACACCCGCTTTTAACCGCCACTCGCTGAAAGAAGTCGTACCGGGCCTTGCGAGCAGTCTCTTCCACCCCCTGCCCTGATTCGGCCGATTTTCGGGCAACGTCCACCCTCTCAAGCACGACGGGTAAACCCAGGTGCCCCCCCAGATCCGAGACCCACTCGGCCTCCGTAGAAGACCCATCCCGTAACCCATGGTCGAGGTGAGCAATGACAACCTCTAAACCCAGGAATGATCGGACTTCATCGACCGCTCGCAGCAATGCGACGCTGTCCGCTCCCCCGGAAACTCCCAACAGAACACGCGTTTCCCCAACCTGATGCTGCTGCAGCCAGTCGGCAACGCTCCTGACGACGTCGAAGGCGGAATTCTCAAGAGCCTGTTGTCTGGGAGCATGAGTCATCATCACGAACTCAGTCACGAGGGAACCGATCGGTCAACGTATCATCCCTGTTGACGTGAACGCAAAGCCATCCTTGAAAACGCAACTGCATGTGGTACGATCACTGTTCGGCGATGCACAACCTTTCTGGTTGTGGATCTCCGAACTAACAACTGCCATCACAACCAGAACTTGCGGCGTGATGGCCTGGTGAGATTCAGAGACGGCATTGGTGGCGATCAACTCAGTCGCCCCGGCTTATCGACAACTCCTCCCGACGCCACGGATCGCTTCATCATGCATGCTTGGACCACCGTCGTCGCCCTAATCCTGCGGATCGTCAGATTCTTCATTGGTTCAGGGGAGACGTACGAAGGACAGCGGTGCGCATCATGGGTTCACCCCGGAGATGCCACCTCATGCACGGGTTCTGGCTGGGATGCTGTTGCCGCCTGGCTGGGGTGGAGTCCTTTCAGAAAACAACCAGCACGGGTTCCCGTCCGAGCAGCCACGTTCCAACGGCTGCCTGATGCGGACCAGCGTTGAACACTCTCCGATGCATGCTCTCAGATGAGGAAGTCGACCGTCTTAACGGCCGACGTGTCATCTCTCCGGGTCGTCCTGCTGTCGCCACAGGATGTGGATTGACGAAGAGGTTCATCACTTTTCGCCCACTCCCGTCCTTTGCGATGCCGCCGCGAGTTCGATCGACTCACAATGTGTGAGCTTGACGGAATCAAAGGACGAATTTGATGGACCCTGTCTCAGCCGGCATTGGTCTGGTGATCGGAGCCGCGATTGGATATCTCGTCGACCGACTGATCAAAGGCTCCGCTTATCGCTCGCGTGATCAAATTCTGCAGGACGCAGAACGAGACGCTGACAACCTCCGCAAGACCCGTGAGATCGAGGCCAAGGAGGAGATGCTCAAGCGTCGCGAAGCGATCGAGGACGAACTCAACGCACTTCGTGAAAAACTGCGCAGCGAGGAACGGAAACTCGACAAACGCGAAGCGGCCATCGACGAGATGAAGACCGACATCCAGAAGAAAGAGGGCATGCTGCAGACTATGCAGAAGCGGGTCGCTGACCGCGGCAAAGCCATCGAGGCCCGTGAGACCGAACTGGCGAAACTCCTGCAGCAGGAACAGGACGAACTTTTCAAGATCACCGGCCTCGACAAGCCCGCTGCCACTGAGAAACTGCTAACCCGTCTCGAACAGCAACTGCAAAGCGAGACGGGCGGCGTAATCATGAAGCACGAATCCTATCTCAAAGAGGAGCAGGAGAGACTCGCTCGCGAAATCATCGGCATGGCTGTCCAGCGATATGCCTCCCAGCACACCTCGGAGACAACCGTCTCGACTGTCGACATCCCCAACGATGAAATGAAGGGCCGTATCATCGGACGTGAAGGCCGCAACATCCGCGCGTTCGAGAAAGAAACCGGCGTCGATGTGATCGTGGATGACACTCCCGGAGTGGTCGTGGTCTCTGCGTTCGATAACGTTCGGCGTGAGATCGCCAAGCTGGCACTTGCCAAACTGATACAGGACGGACGGATTCATCCCACTCGCATCGAAGAGATCGTTGCTGAGACAACCAAAGAGATGGACGATCACATCATGCGTTTGGGCAAGGAAGGGTCGATGGAGGCCGAAGTCTTCAACCTGCATGAAAAGCTGCTGCAACTTATGGGGCGTCTGAATTTCCGAGTCAGTTACAGTCAGAATGTATTGCAGCACTCGATCGAAGTCGCTCACCTCACCGGCATGATGGCCGAGCAACTTGGGCTGGATGGGACACTCGCACGTCGTTGCGGCTTCCTGCACGACATCGGCAAAGCGGCCGATCACGAGATGGAAGGAGGCCATCCTGCCATCGGTGCGGAACTTCTTAAACGCTACGGCGAAGGGGAGGAAGTCGTTCACGCTGCGGCCGGCCATCATGATGACATTCGGCCTGAATACATTTACACAGTTCTGGTGGCCGCAGCGGACGCCGTCTCCGCATCACGTCCCGGTGCGCGTCGCGAGACACTCGAGAAGTACGTCCGTCGGCTCGAAGAGCTGGAGGCGATCGCGAACGGCTTCCCCGGCGTCAATCAGACATACGCGGTCCAGGCAGGCCGCGAGGTGCGTGTCATCGTCGATCCGAAGGAGGTTAACGATCGCGAAGCCGCCAAGATGGCCCGCGACATCGCGCTCGCTGTCGAGCAATCCATGACCTACCCGGGTGAAGTCAAAGTTACCGTGATGCGCGAGATCCGAGCCGTCGGCGTGGCGAAATAGTTGATGGGTGGGATCGCTCGCGGATCAGCAGATCAACAGGTGGCCCGGACTTTTCTGTCTGGCCCGGCACAGACAGAAATGTCTGTGCCACCAGGAATGTTCGTCTGATGTCCACCTCCATACGTGTTTTTTTTGCCGTTCGTCTCCCGGTGACGCCGCCATTGCGAGACGTTCTCGGCCAACTGGCACGCATGGGCCGCGCCATCAAAACCGTCGCCCCTGAGAACCTGCACCTGACGCTCAAGTTCCTGGGAGACACGGATGCCGGATGGATCGAGCCGGTGTGTGAGTTACTGGACGGATTGGCGTCAGCGGTTCCGGCATTTGATGTCACGCTGCGAGGGCTTGGTGCATTTCCGAAGCCATCGCGACCGTCGGTGATCTGGACTGGTGTCGAGCCTGCTGAGCCACTGGTCAAACTGGCGGACATCGTCGAGCAAGCACTCACGCAGTTTGGTTTCGCCGCGGAGACACGCACTTTCCAACCACATGTCACACTCGCCCGGGTGAAGGCCCGTGCGCCGCGTGAACTCGAAAGCCTGCTCGAATCAAATATCGACACAGAGTTTGCCAAGTTCGGGGTGAAGGAACTCTCATTGGTTCAATCGCACCTCTCGCCCCAAGGGCCTGAGTACAAGACGATTCACGCTGCTCATCTCAAAGTGTGACACCTGTCCGTCCTCGAACTCGCTGATCGGCATGCTCCAGTGTGGCACGACGCTCCGCGTCGTGATGGCACATCACAAAGTGATGTGACACACTTAGGACCGAGGCAGTTACCAGGAGATGCCGATGACCGAACCTGTCCATTTCGGGGCATTTGATCCTCACGCAGAAGTCGAAAGAACCTACCGGAATCTGCCTCACTGGTTTCAACTCGGAGTGGCCACCTTCATCACCTTTCGTACGGCCGACTCACTTCCCCAAGCTGTGCTTCGACAGTTTGAGCGAGGACAGCAGGACTGGCTCAACCGTCACGGAACTCACATGGCGGATTTGGCAAGTCATTCAGATCTCGACCGGGAATTCCGGAGATACCGTGATCGTCAATGGCATGGTCATCTTGATCGAGGCTACGGCGAGTGCGTGTTGAAAAGACCGGATGTTGCGGCCATCGTTGGAGACTCACTGCGATTTTTTGAAGGAGACCGGTATGACCTGGACTCGTTTATCGTGATGCCCAATCACGTTCACGTCCTCGTCCAATTCCGTCACCCCACGACTTTGCGACAGCAGACACGTAGCTGGCTCCAATACACAGCGAGACGTATCAACGAACTCATCGGTGCCCGAGGTCCGTTCTGGCAGAGCGAGTAATTCGATCATCTGGTTCGCAGCCCGGAGCAATTTTCGTATTTGCAGCGATACATCGCTGAGAATCCCGTGAAAGCCCTCTTGGCAGATGGAATGTTTCTTTACTGGAGCCGTGAAACGTAAGGTATCAAGGGGAATCACGACGCGGAGCGTCGTGCCACACTGGTTTTTGCCAAACGTGCTTAACCTGAGTGCTCCTGGCGGTACACCACGTTGATGAGGTCTTCGACCGACTTGAACTTGCTCTTCGATTCTGTGGCTCTTTCGATTTTCTTGCGGGCATCGACGGGAGTGTGGCCGAGGGCGACGAGGGCTTCGTAGCCTTCGGTGATGACATCGCTTTTGGAACTGCCGTCAGCCGGAAGGTCGTGTTCGGGCATGAGGGCGAAGCGGGTCATCTTGCGGCGGAGTTTGGCCACGATCCGCTCCGCAACTGCGGGGCCGACTCCGGGGAGCGTGGCTAGGAACTTGACGTCCTGCTCCTCGATCGCCGCTGCGACGTCCCGCACGGGGCGAACCATGGCGGTCAGCGCCTTCCGCACGCCGACGCCGTCGACCGAGCAGATCAGATCGAAGAACTCCCGCTCCACGTTCGAGAGAAACCCGATCAGCCGCGGGGTCATGCGGCCTCCCTTCTGCGGGTTGCCGTCGAGATATTGAATCGTCCGCAGGCTGATTGTTTCGTCGAGTTGCGACTGTAATTGCCGCCGCACGAACTCGGGCACGAGCACCTGATACTCGAATGCTCCGACTTCGAGGGTCGCTTCCTGTCCGCTAAGATCGACGAGCTTGCCGGTGATTCTGGTGATCATGGGTGTGTGAGTGGCAGGGTGGCGAAGTGAGAAGTGGCAAAGGGCTTCAGGACTTTATCACTTTCCCACTTCACCACCCAGCCACTTTGTCACTCACTCATCATCACTCAAATCGCGAGAGAGGTCGATATGCCAAGGCCGGAAGGGGGTTTTTGTCCGCTGGTGTTCGAGAACGCAGCTTTGTTTGTCCAGGGTGCTGATGCGGTAGATTTCCAGGCCGCTCGCTCGTCGTCCAATGGACTCCTCAACGACCGTCTCGACTCTTCGAAAGAACGGTTGTTCAGGACCAAAGCCGATTTCCTTCAATACCAGTTTGTCGCCAGAGACGTACCAGCGATACCGGTCAAGGCTACCCTGCTCGCGAGTGCCAACCAACATGATGCCGTCGCTTTGAAACTGTACCGTTCTGACTGGAGTTACCATGACCTCATCCGATGTGATCGTCCATGTTCCGACCAACCGAGGATCATGGGTCCGCAACGTCCAGCAGTACCAGAGCAATGCGCCCACTGAGAAGAGCAAGACGAACGCCAGGAGCGTACGATCTCGCAGTTTGCTGCGGAATGATTCACCTGACATGGTGACGATGGCGATGATGTGACTGTGAGTAGGAATAACTCACTCTATCACTCTGCCACTGTGCCACCCAGCCACTTTGTCACTCACCCGACAGGCAGGCGGGCGCTGTAGTAGTGACAGAGGGCTACGGCGCAGGCGTCGGCGACGTCGTGGGGTTCGGGGACTTCGAGTAGGGCGAGTTCACGCTGGACGGCAAGCTGCATTTGCTCTTTGTCTGCACGGCCGCTGCCGGTCAGCAGGCGTTTGATTTGAGCAGGCGTGTAATGCACGACGGGAACACGCCGCTCTGCGGCTGCGAACAGAATCGCGCCGCGCGCATGGGCCATCAGCACGGCTGTCTTCGGGTAGCTGCCGTGTGAGAACACCTGCTCGATGGCCATTGCTTCAGGAGCGAATTCATCGATGACCTCCGCGAGTCCACGACCAATCTCCGCGACACGTTCTGCGAGTGGCCAGTCTCCTTTCGAGCTGATCACGCCCCCCTCCTCCAGGACGGGGCCTTCTTCCGTGCGGACGATGATTGCATAGCCCGTGCGGTTGAGGCCGGGGTCGACGCCCAGGTACCGGTCCTGCACAGGGCCGGAAAAGGTGTTGCCGAGGGCAAAGCTCATCGCGACGTGATCCACAGACGGGGCAGCTGGTGAGCGGGCCGTGCCGCGCTCTCTGTGGGTGTTCATCGTCTGTCCTCCCTGATGACTGGATGAATTTCGCGATTGGTCGGAGTGTAACGTTTGTTCAGTCTTTTTTCGACAGCAATACGACGACCTGTGCTTCCATCGCCTCCCCCCTGCCGATGGGGCCGACCCGCTCTCCCGTTTTGGCTTTGATATTGATGACTGACGGGTCCACGCCCAACAGGGTCGACAAGCTCTCTTTGATGGTCTGTTTGTAGGCAGACAGTTTGGGCCGCTCGGCGAAGATGATGGCGTCCAGGTTGACGACGGACCAATCTTGCCCGTGGACCTGCTCGATCACACGTCGAAGGAGTTCTCTTGAGTCGGCTCCGGCAAACTCTGCCGATGTGTCGGGAAACCACTCGCCAATATCACCGAGCCCGGCAGCTCCTATGATGGCATCTGTCACTGCGTGGAGCAGCACGTCAGCGTCGCTATGCCCGTCGAGCCCGAAGTCGGCAGGGATGCTGACTCCCCCCAGAATGAGGGGAAGTCCCTTGATCGTGCGATGCGTATCGTGACCGATGCCGACTCGAAACATGCCTTTAACCCTCTCCGCACTGGTGAGTTACAGCAAACGGCCGACTCACGACCTGCTAATGGAATGGATCATATTGCCTGATGTGGCAACGCACCAATGTTATCCAATCGAGGAACCCCAGGTTCAGAGCCTTTTGAAGACTTGAAGCACATTACGGCATGATGCGCTCCGGTCGCCGCTCACTGAGGGACTCTCATGGCCCGTTGACAGCCTCTTCGGGTCACTCGTATAACCCGCGTCCCTTCCCCTCGTCCCCTCATTGTTCTGCGCGCAATGCGTCTTCACCAAAGCTTCCCCCAGCAGCTGCTGAGTTCAGTCGTCGTGCTGATGACTCTGAGCACGCTTGGCGGCTGCGCGATTTGGGACACGAAGGACGAGCAGACCGTCACAGCCAATAGCCCATTGAAACAGGTTGCACCCCACTTCGACGCCATCGAACTGCAGGTGTATTACGTGGAACGGCCGATTGACGATCCGCTGCTGGGTAACTCACTTTGGGCTGAGTTGGATCAGGTCAGTACTTTGGACCCGGTCGTGCTGACGGCCCTGCGACGGAACGGTTTTCGGTTCGGAGTCGCCGGTTCCGACCCACCTCCCAACCTTCAAGCTGCACTTGGGATGACGGGCCGGACCCGCTCACGCACGGATGATCCAGATTATCAACTCTCAGGACACACCCATTACCTTCGCTCGGGCCAGGAACAGATGACCAACACCTGGCCCATCTATCAGCTCTGCCAGATCGAACTGTACGAAGGGGGAGAGCAGGAACTTGCCACGTATGAGTCGGCCCAGTGTGTCTTTCGCGTGACACCAGAGCGTCTGCAGGATGGGTGGGTGCGTGTAGAGTTCGTGCCTGAGGTGCATTACGGCGAGAACAAGATGAGACACCAGGCCGGCGATCATCAGTTTGAATTGAGGCCGTCGCAGCTGATCGACCCGTTCTACGATCAACGGTTCTCTGTCGAACTGAACGTCGGCGAACTCGTTGTGCTCTCCGCTGGCGGCGACAATCCGGAATCACTCGGTCATCATTTCTTCCGCGGCGGCAACTCCGGCAGCAAGATGCAGCGACTGCTGATCGTCAAGGTCGCAGACATGAAACGACTCGATCCGGTCTATGAATAGCAGATTCGGTAATCCTCGAATCTGTTCCGTCACGGCAATCCGTTCAGCTTGCGGAGCAGCCATTCGGTCGTCAACAGGCCGAAGCACAGCAGCAGCACCAGCCAGTGGTCCCAGAGGGCGATCTCTTCATGGGACGTCTCATGCTCAGTGACGTCGGAGAACAGTTGCGGAATCTCATCGACCTCGTCCGGGAGGAAGAGCCGTCCGCCGGTGGCATCCGCGATCTGTTGCAGCAGGTCCCGGTCCGCCGCCAGCTCTGCAAGCTCGACGGTCGGCTTCTCGCTGACAATCAACTCGGCTGAAATCGGTTCCTCGCCCAGGTCCGCATGCTCCACATGCAGCTCGACCCGATACTCCGCTGCGGGAAGACTGTTGACGACCCCTTCATGGACATAAGGACGCTCATCGGTGGGATCAAGTGTGACGGTCAGAACAGGGTTCGCTGCTTCATTGGCATTGATGGGAAAGATCTCGGCCCGTGCCTGCAGGTCGGGGAATTCGTTGAGAAAGTGCTGGTTCCAACTCGCTCTCAAGACGACGTCTTCACCCAGCTCGACCTCAGTTTTCTCCGGGCCGAAGCGGACGTGTTCATTGCCTGCACTGGCACGAAAACTGGCCGCCCACCGTGCGATCTGTCCCCAGAAGCGATGATGGTACTGATCGCCAACACGGTGCCTCCAGCGCCAGGTACTGTCGATTCCGATCCAGAGGACCTGACCGGCCCCCGCATGCTGGTGGGCGATCATGGAATTCCGACGCTCGTGGTCGAGTCCTCCCTCCCCGGTCTCGTCACGGAGCGATGCGAACACGGTCGCGGCTGCCCGGGCCTGTCCGGTAAGTCCCCAACTGTGACCGGGGAGTTCATTCCAGATGCGTTCGTTCGCCTGCTGGTCTGCATCAAACTGCAGGAACTGTTGCCGGTCGCCTTCGGGCGTCAGTTGAAGATGGAAGCCACGGACTGATGGCGGCCCCTGTTCTTGTCCCGCAGTCACTTCCACTTGCCGCAGCGCTTCAATGGGCAAAAGCCGTTTCAAGATCTGTGATTGATGCGACTGCGGGAAGCCATGCCTGCCAGCGGTCAGAACCAGCGTTCCTCCTTCATCCCGCACGAAGCGATCGAGCAACGTCCAGGCCTGTTCGGACAGATCCGTCGGGGCGATATCACCCACGATGACTGCGTCATAGTCAGCGAAGGGAGACTGCGAGGCATCGTCGATCTGTTCCGGTAGCACCAGCGTCCGGGGAAAGAACGTCTCCGGCAACACACCCAGATAGGGCTGCTGAAACACAACCGATTCGACCTCGACATGCGGGTCACGGCTTAAGGCGTTGTCGAGAAACCGAAACTCCCAGGTTGCGATCCCGCTCAGAACAAGTGTGCGGGTATCGTCATCGACGACGTTGATGGAAAATGGTTTTTCGTTGTTGTCCTCACGGGTCTCATCTGACTGTGGCTCGACCCGGATCACATACTGTTGCCGTCCGACTTGAGAGGCATCGAGATCGAATTCAACTTCCGTGGAGTGATCATTCGCAACGAAGGTCTGCGTCTGCGACAACTGAGGGTCGTCGACTGAAGCAAGAGTCACCGTCACGTCCTGACCAGCAAACCCTGGCGTTCTCACTTGTGCTGTGAGGACAGCCGTGTCGTTCTGATAGATCATCTCGGGAGAGTCCAACTCTCCGATCGCCAGATCGCGGGGGCGTCGCTGCGATCCCATCATCACCGGGTACACAGGCACCGGGAGATTGCGAACTCGATTCAAGAATCGCTCCGAATCCACAGAGGCGTTATCACGACCGTCTGTGAACAACACCACGCCTGCGAGTGGAGCAGAAGCTTCCTCCCCACTCAGCGGCGTGAGCCCCGCGACCAGATCGGACGTTCCGGTTTGCAACGACTGATCCGGGTGCGAGACCAGTTCAGAGAGTGCCCCTTCGTCAACAACCTCTGACTGTCCAGCGAAGACCTGCCATTCGACCAGCGCGAGTTCGTTGAGTTGCTTCCCCAGGGGGGTGGGCCCCGTGCTGAGTAATCGCAGAGCCATCTCTTTCCGAGAGATCTGTTCGACCGATTGCATCAACTCTTCGAGTTGGCTGCGCCTGGTCGAGGCCAATTCCTCCCGCTCGCGGTCATTGCTTGTTTCCCCCGCATCCACCCACTCGGGTTCATGGTCGTCGTCGAAGGCTTGCTGCCAGCGATCGAGTCGGTCATCGATCGACTTGTTGCCGATCATGTTCATCGCCCGCAGCCACCGTAGCCGTTCTGATTTGTCCGCCTGTTTGTCGACGGTGCTCATGCTTTCGGACAGATCAAGCGCGATCAAGACTCGACCCGTATTCGTTCGATCAACGGTCCACGTCAGCACCGGCTCCAGCAGTGTCAGGAACACCGCGGTCACCACCGCCAGTCGCAGGATGAACAGCGTCCACCCGAGCCGTCTCGTCACCAAACGCCACTCATACCGCGACAGTAACCCAATGCAGACCACACATGCGATCGCAGTCACAACCAGCATCGCCAGCCAGCCAGCATCGTTCAGCGAGTTAAACGTGAAGTGACGCATGTGTTAGTTGATTAGATGATTGGCGGAACAGATACTGATCATCCAATCATCTGGTCAACCAATCAACTCCGTCACCCCTCTTCCTGAGCGCGTTTGTACTCCATCAGACGGCGGTTGTAGAAGGTGATCGTATCCTTGTGACGGAGCGTCCCCAGAAGTTTGCGGCGGTTCTCCGGGTCGACGACCGGGAGTTCATCGATCGCCACTGCAGTGAACGCCCGCATGGCGACATTGAGGTCATCCTCGGGAGTGACACTGACCACATTGGGATTCATGACATCGTTCGCCGTCGCCAACTGCCAGATCGTCTCGTCGTACAGGTATGACCGGACATCGTCGCCGGAGAAGATGCCGACCAGTTCGCCCTTGTCATTGACCACCGGAAAGTAGTGTTGCTTCGTCGTGGACAGGGCATGCACGATCTGGTGCAACTGCATTGACTCCGGAATGCGAATGATGCTTCGCTGACGGTCGTACACTTCGGCAACCGTGAGCCCTTCGAGGATATCGACGAGAAAATCGCCCCGGTGAGCGGGGGACTCCAGTCGCGTGGGGACTTGCTTGGAATACAGTTTCCAGCGGCGGCTCATCATGAAGCACAGAGTCGAGACCCACATTGTGGGCAACAACAATTCATAGCCCCCCGTCATTTCGGAGACCATGATGATCGTCGAGAATGGTGCATGGGCACAGCCGGCGAAGAAGCCTGCCATCCCCACGATGGCATAGGCTTCCGGCTGCCTGACGAGTTCTGGCCACAATCCATGAAACCACTGTCCGACCGCTCCGCCGACGCATCCACCAATCACCATCGACGGACCGAAGACACCTCCCGATCCACCCGAACTGATCGTCAGCGACGTCGTGAGAATTTTGATCAAGGCTACCGTCAACATGATGCCGATCCCGACGCTTGCCGAGTCGGTCAGGGAATCCTGCAGTGTCCCGTAACCGGTGCTCAGAACCGCGAGCATGCGACGGTCTTCCCCGAAACCGATGTACAAACCGACTCCGACACATCCGGCGAGGGCTGCACCGATGGCTGGCTTGAAGTGCGGCGGAATCGGAATGCGGTGAAACAGTTGATGCGTACCGTAGAAGACTTTGATGTAGAGGATGCCGACGGCAACCAGGATGATTGCCAATGCTGCAAAGGGGAGCAGCTCCATTGTCGCAGCCGGTGCCAGATCTTCGCGAAGAGAAAACAGCGGCGCGAAGCGAATGTGCTCAGGAAGTGAAACACAGTACACGCTATATCCGATGATCGACGCCGTCGCAGCCGGGATGACGACGTCTGCTTCAAAGTCGGATTCACTGTAGAGAATCTCTGCAGCAAACAATGCACCGGCCAGCGGCGCGCGAAAGATGGCTCCAACGCCGGCACCCATCCCCGCTGCCAACATGATGCGACGATCGCGCGGTGAGAGTTTGAGGACTGTCGCCAATATCGATCCGAAACCGGCGCCAATCTGGGCAATGGGGCCTTCACGTCCCGCTGAACCCCCGGTGCCAATCGTGATGGCAGAAGCGATCGTCTTGACAACAGGAATCCGCGCCCGAATGAACCCTCGCTTGTTGTGAAAGGCATCGATTGCCGCATCAGTTCCGTGCCCTTCTGCGTCGGGGGCATACGTGTAGACCAGGAATCCGGACAGCAATCCCCCAACGGTCATGACCAGGACGATCATCCAGGGTGAGAAGACCGTCCCCTCGGGAATCCCGTGGTCTCCAAAAACGCTGTGTTCCCCCAACGCCTCACGAGGCGCATAACTCGCGAAGTGGACGAGCGACGTCTCGACCACAATCTGCCCCGCCAAGTGAAAGAGAATCGCACCAACGCCAGCGACGACTCCGACCAGTATCGATAAGACTATCCACTTGCCTGACGCCTTGACGTCGAAGGTCGTCAACAGTTTTTGAAGTTGATTCACCCGGAATACTTCCAAGGTTGGGTTGGGAGAGGCGTTTCATTTCGTGGAATTCGCAGATTGTCGGACACTCTCGCCAAGATGCAAGGGACAATCTCAGTTTCCCCAACTGAGACGGATGATCTGCGGACGAATTGTCTGCTAGACTGGCCATCATCGAAATACGCTGTAATTTCACGGAAAAACAAACATGCATGGAATCTGCCGTCATTCTCTGGTTCGAGCTGGGGTCGTCCTGATTGCTCTTTGCACCCGGTCCCAGTGGTCGCCGGCTGCTGAGCCCGCGTCACCAGAGTCCACGAAAACGATTCGTGTCGCCGGCATTGTCCTCAAATGGATTCGAACTGACAAAGAGGCCAACCTCAACCGGGCGGAACAACTCATTCGCGAGGCGGCAGCCGGTGGGGCAGCGATTGTTTGTACGACGGAGTGCTTTCTCGATGGTTATGCCATCAAGGATAAAAGCATTCCACTTGATGAGTACCGCAGCCTCGGCGAACCCATCCCCGGTGGTGCGTATTATCAACGGCTGGCCAGGTTAGCCGACGAGTTGGACATCAGGCTGATCGCTGGCATGCTCGAAGCCGATGGCGACCTTCGCTTCAACACAGCCGTGCTGATTGGTCCGGAGGGCGAACTGATCGGCAAGTATCGCAAACACAAACTGGAGCACGAACTCCTGCGTAATACTCCGGGCGACGAGTACCCCGTCTTCGCCACCGAGCATGGCAACGTGGGCATCATGATTTGTGCTGACCGACGAGTGCCCAATCTTGTTGAGCAGCTGTGCACCAACGGAGCTGAGATTCTCATCTGCCCGTCCGGTGGCATGTTCGGCCCTCGACGCAACGATCCGATCGTGCAGTCACGATCCAAAGAAAACGGCAAACATATCGTCTTCGTCCACCCAGCCGAGTTCCTCGTCACGGGGCCGGATGGCGAGATCGTTGAACGCACCATCCTGGGCGACCGGCTTGAGGTGGAGCCGTCGCAAGTCGACAGCGATCTCGACAGCCGTCAGGTGTTTTACTTCGACCTGCCCGTGAAGTGACGATCTCAATCGGCAAGGAAGTGCAGTCGCAGGTTGCGGAGCACGCCCTGTGCGCGTCGATGGAAGTCCCGACTTCCGTAGGACAAGGCCATCGGGCGGATGTCGACGCTCACAATCGATCGACGAGCGGACGCTTTCTGCCAGGTCGGCAATCCATCACCCGCGTCGGCGAAGTCGAGCCTCACACGCACAGGACGACGACGTTCCCCGCCGTGCCACCAGCGGGAGTACCACGGACGCCCGAGTTGCATGACAATGTGACGATCGGAAATCTCGTGAATCTCCGCCCGCTGATCTTCGATGAATCCAATCAGCTTCAACAGCAACATTCCTCCCACGTGACATGAGGCGAAGTCACTCTTCACGACTCGTTGTGAGGTCGAGGCACTTTCGATGTGGAGTCGATGATCCTGATTGAGAATGGGTTCCGAGTTGTTTCCATAAGTGACGCTTGCAGGCATGGTGAGGATCCACACGAAGAATCTGGCGGGCAATGAATGTGTTCAGAACCCTGAACGTGCGACCCGCGTGCCGACTTCAATGCTCGATGAAATGGAGTTTGGACAGATCGTGTAACCCTCTGCACGGACAGTGCCTTGTGTCATTCCACGGACTGCCCACTCATTCGCCACGCCACAGACCCTGTGGACTTCAGGCAACATGACCGTTGACTCAGGTCAACACGCGACGGTGATAAACGGCAACAAACGCGGTCAGAAATCGGAGGAAGTGCGGTCTGATCATTGAGCCGACAGCTTTGCATTCAGGGCGTTTTCCACAGTGCCGACCAGCGGGACGTGAGGAATTCCGGCAGGGGGATGCGCAAGTCGTCTTCGTGTTTGTCGATCGATTTCTGTGCCTGCTTAAGCACCGATTTCTCCTGCGACTGCAACAGTTCTTCGATGATGTCTTCGAGACCCGATCCGATCTCGCGCACCACGGGACCTTCAACCTTGCCGAACTTGTGGACGTCAATATCGGGGAGAGTCAGGTGAATCGTGTGGACAGTCGGTCGCAGCACGACCACGGGAAGCGACGACTCTGCATCAGTCTCCAGACTGATCTTCAGAGAGCAATCGGCATGCACGTTCAGCGTGGCATCAGCGTTTGTGCTGCCGTTGAGGAGCTTGACCCCCAGGTTCCAATGCTCGAATCGTGCTTCCACATTTGCACGCATGCTGACAAAAAGGTCCCACCGGAATTCGCCAGCCGAGGGCGAACGCAGATTGTCGATGCGCAAATGCAGCGTCTCCTGCGGATTGATCAGCGTCACCTGATAGCGCCGCCAGAACCCGTGCCTCACCGCCCGTTCACGCTTCGAGATACGCGGCAGCCCCCGCTTCGTCTCGATGTCCAGACCGTTCACGACCTTCGTTCGTTTGTTCCAATGCTTGTCGTTCTCAAATTGCCTGGGGATCGCTTCACGAACAATCGTCTCGACGAGATGAGAAAGCCGATCATCGGCTGTGAGCTCAGCCGTCGACGTAACTTCATTCACAAGTGCGGGTAAAGCTTCTGCTGAGTTGTCTTCTTCTGCACATGCGATGTTCACCACAGCCATAGTGAGACAACCGGAGAGCAGAACGGATGCACGCATGCTGACGATCCATCGAACAGAACGGCGGCATGATACCGAGTTACCAATCTCAGACCAGACCAATCAGTCTCACTCCCAAGCCGACAACGACATCTCAATTGCCCGGCTCGTCAATGCGATACAGGTGCGTGCGGGTGCGGACGAAGAGGGCTCCGTCGGCGATTGCGGGTGAGGCGAGACAGCCGGCGTCGAGCTTGTTCTGTGCCAGGACCTTCGCTTCACGGCCGGTTGCCAGAACCGTTGCGTCTCCCTCTTCGCTGAATGCATAGATGCGCCCCTCAGCATAAACTGGCGATGAGGAATAGTTGCCACCGAGGCGTTGTTTCCAGATCTCCTCTCCGGTTGCTGCGTCGAGACACAAAGCGACGCCCTGATCGTGGATCAGGTACAACAGACCGTCGACGTAAAGGGGAGACGGCTTGGAGGGCATTCCTTTAGTCTTTCGCCAGCGAATGTGTGTGTCGGTCACATCACCATGTCCCGTGGGATCGATAGCCAACAGTTCCGCCTGTCCAAATCCTGTTGAGACAAACAGCAGTCCGTTCTCGTACAGCGGTCGACAGGCGATCGAATGTTGGTCGAACCGGATCCGCCAGATTTCATCTCCCGTGTGAGGGTCGTACGCGAACGCTCCCTTGGCTGACGGACTGAACAACTGCTGTTGTCCCTGGACGTCGATGATGATCGGCGTGCCATATGCCTTCTTCTGGTCGCCGTTGGTCGTCCCAAAGTTCGTCGGCCGGGGCGTCTTCCAGACGGTGTCTCCCGTCTGTGGGTCGAGGGCGATGACATACTGATAATCAAAGCCATCGTAATGACAGATCAGCAGGCCGTCGTACAGGATGGGGGAGGAACCGCTGCCCCGGTAGTGATCACATTCGAGGTCGCGGCGTGACCAGAGGACATCGAAGGTCTGGCGATCGATGCAGGCCATCCCCGCACTCCCCCAGCAGAGATAGGCATGCTGATCATCAAGCACGGGTGTCGGCGACGCGTGACTGTTGAACTCATAATTCTCCTGAGGAATGGTGACATGAAACAGCAACTCATCGTGCATGATCTCGCCCGTAGTGGTGTTGACCATGAGGTAAGAAAGCTCGTGCCCATCGCCGCTCGCTGTCGTCAGCCAGATCTGGTCGTCCCAGATCACGGGGGATGACCACGCCCGCCCGGGGATGGCGGTCTTCCAGACGATGTTCTCGGCTTCACTCCACTGAACTGGAAGCCCCTGATCATCGGCGTGTCCATTCGCATGCGGTCCACGAAACTCCGGCCAGAGGTCACCCGCCGAAAGCGAGCACGATGTCATCGTAATGATCATCAAACCGAGGAACCGCATGATTGTCTCCGAACTTGCCTGGATCTGAAGTGCATCGGTCATCATAGTCGCTGACGAGTCCGAAGTTCACCCACATGTGAAGTCTTACGGTCTATGCTCTGTGTGCACAGGTTGACGAATGGACCGCGCGAGCCTGTCACATCTGCTGCCGAGGAGGAATATCTCACATCTGTCCGCATCAACCGGCATGAGTTTGAGAAATCGACCTTCAACCTCCGATGCCAACTGAGTGGCTCCTGCACAGCGTCCACCTGTCGACGGAAATCCGAATGTTCGCCTACTTCCGAAAACCTTGCCTGACCGTTGCACTCTACGGGTGCCTCGTGACCGGTGCGGTGGACGCGAGCGATCGACCTGACCTTACTGCTGTCACGGCAAACACCAGTCAACGGTCACCGGCTCAGCAACTGGTCGAGCGAGGCCAGGCACGCCTCGCTCAAGGGGAGTATGCGGCTGCCCGGTCCGACTTCGAGCGCGCCTGGCGGGCGGGAGATCACTCGCCGGAAGTCCATTGGCACATCATCCGCTGTCTTGTCGGGGAGCAGAAATTCGGGCTCGCTGAGGAAGAGTCATACCGTCTGTTGAACGACCATCCCGAGATGACTCCCGTTTTTGTGACTCTTGCACAGATTGCCTTTCTGACGGAAGATTATCCTCTGGCGATTGAGCATGCGACGAAAGCGATCTCGCAGGGCGTTCGGATGGCGGATGCGTGTTTCATTCGGGCCTATGCTCACGCCCGGCTCGGCAATTTCAACGTTGCTCTTGCCAACATCAAAGTCTCATTGGCTGAGTCGAACCGCGAGACCGAGTTTCGTGCTGAGGCTCCGTATCTGCTGCATGGAGCCATCCTGAAGCAGTTACAACAACACCGCGATGCCCTGCTCGCCTATGAGCGTGCTTTGCGGGTGAACGAGAATTCGATGGATGCCCTGCTCGGCCAGTGGGAATGCTATCAGCAGATGCAGATGGCATCGGCTGCGTTCCTCGTCGCGGAGGAGATGCTCAAGATCAACCCGATCGCGATCGAAACCCTGCAGGCGTGTGCTGTGTCTCATCGACAATATGAGGAGTTTGAAATCGCAGCCCGGTTCGCAGCCAGGTGGCGAGCAGCGTCGCTGCCCGACTCGCGTCCCTGTGTGGAGGAATCAAAGTCACTGATCGGTTTGGGTCAATGGCAGCTCGCCAGGGGGGCATTGGAAGAAGCGCTGATCCGTGACGATCAATGCCTGCCTGCTCTCGGGGACCTCGCGCGGTTACTCGTGAGTTGTCCGGACAGCGAGGTCCGCGACGCTATATATGCGGAGCAACTGGCACAGCGGGCCTGCGAACTGAGTCATTGGGATTCACCACCGCTGATCGCCACACTCGCTGCCGCTCATGCAGCACAGGGTCACGCCGAAATCGCAGTCGATCTCATGACCCGCAGCCTTGTCCTCCTCCCGGCTGATGACGCCTCCCGGGAACTCTACGCAGACCTCCGACAGCAGTACTCCGGCGCCCGAACGACTGCGGTTGCAACTGAGGTCCGCGAACAGGAACAGAAGGCTCAATAGCCAACGCCGGTTCGTGCAGCTACGTTGACGGCAACAGGCTGAGGAAAGACGATAGGGGGCACCCCTGTCAGGAGCCTGTCCTCGTGAGCCTCTCGTGTAACTCCCCCTCAAAGGTCTTCGATCAACCTGATTTGACGGTGCCGGTTTTCGTCACCGAGAACCTGACGAAGGTCTATCAGATGGGAGAGGTCGAGGTGCAGGCACTCCGGGGAGTAGACCTGCAACTCTATGAGCGTGAATTCGTCGTCCTGCTGGGTCCATCCGGGAGTGGGAAGTCGACGCTGCTCAACATCCTTGGCGGGCTGGATGTGCCGACGGCAGGGATCGTGCGTTACCGGGATGAGGAGATCACAGCGTTCGACGATGCAGCACTCACGCGCTATCGCCGTGAGCATGTCGGGTTTGTTTTTCAGTTCTACAACCTGATTCCCGCGCTAACGGCCAAAGAGAACGTCGCGCTCGTCACCGAAGTCGCTGACAATCCGATGGAACCAGTGGATGCATTGGGCCTTGTTGGGCTGAAAGATCGAGTCGATCACTTCCCTGCTCAGCTTTCAGGCGGCGAACAGCAACGCGTCGCCATCGCGCGTGCGATCGCCAAGCAGCCGGATGTCCTGCTCTGCGACGAACCGACCGGAGCCCTCGATGTCCACACGGGTGTCGTCGTCCTCGAAGTGATCGATCGCATCAATCGCGAACTCGGCACCACGACCGCCGTCATTACCCACAACGCGGCCATGTCCGACATGGCTCACCGCGTCATCAGCATGAAAGACGGCCGCATCGGAAGCGTCCACACGAACGAGAAACGTTTAAGTCCCGAACAACTGCAATGGTGATCGGAGTTCATTGGATGACTGGATGATGTCCCTCGTTCCCAAACTCCAGTTTGGGAACGTCAACCCGAAACTCCGTTTCGCGAGTTAGAACATGGCAAGAACACGCTACAAGGTCTGCGAGAACGCGTCCCCCCATTTCATGACATGTACAATTGTCGGATGGCTTCCAATCTTTACACGACAGGAATTTGTTAACGAAGTCATCAAGTCATGGCGATTCCTTCAACGCGAAAGAGACTTCAAGCTTTTCGCGTATGTCATTCTGGAAAACCACCTGCACCTGATTGCGTCGGCACCTGAACTCGCGGACGCCATGAAGTCATTCAAATCGTATACGGCTCGAAGGATCATCGATCGGTTGAAGGAACTGTCCGCAACGACTCTGCTCGATCAGCTACGTGCTCACAAGCTCCGCCACAAAATCAACAGCGAGTTTCAAGTGTGGCAAGAGGGGATTCATGCTCAGCAGATTGAAAGCGAAGACGTGATGTGGCAGAAGATCGAATACATTCATAATAACCCCGTGAAGCGGGGGTACATTGAGGATCCGGTTCACTGGCGGTATTCCAGTGCTCGCAACTATGCCGGTCTGCCAGGGTTGATTGATGTCGTCACGGATTGGAGGTGAGACTCGATGGACTCGAAACGGAGTTTCGAGGCGGTGCGTTCCCAAACTGGAGTTTGGGAACGAGTTCAAAGCGTCATCTCACTCTGAAACATTGCCACCCTGCCACTTGACCACTCAACACGATGACTGCCCTGCACCGCAAGTTGTTGCGTGATTTGCTCCACATGAAGGGGCAGGCGTTGGCGATTTCGCTGGTGATTGCCAGTGGGATCGCGGTGTTTGTGATGGCGGTCAGTGCGCATGAGGCTCTCACGTTGACGCGGTCCGCTTACTACGACCGCTATCGGTTTGCGGACGTGTTCGCCACGATGAAACGGGCTCCGCTGACTTTGGCCGATCGGATCGCACAGATCCCGGGAGTCGCCCAGGCGGAGCCGCGCGTTGTCATGGATGTGACGCTCGATATCGAAGGGCTCAGCGAGCCGGCTGTGGGACGTATGATCTCCATCCCCGCTGATCGGCGACCCAGGCTGAATGATGTCTATCTCAAGGAAGGCCGGTACATCGAACCTTATCACCCGAATGAAGTTCTGGTCAGCGACGCCTTTGTTGAAGCTCACGGGTTCAAACCGGGTGACTCGTTTGAGGCGATTCTGAACGGCAGCCGGCAAACGCTGCACATCGTTGGAGTCGCTCTCTCTCCGGAGTACGTGCTCCAGATCCGTCCCGGCGAACTCATTCCTGACAAGAAACGCTTTGCGATCATCTGGATGGATGAGCGGGAACTGGACTCCGCCTTCGACATGGAAGGTGCTTTCAACAACATCACGCTGACCCTGTTGCGAGGGGCGTCAGAACGTGAGATCATTACTCGGTTGGACGACCTGATCGAACCGTACGGAGGAGCGGGTTCGCATGGTCGAGATGAACAGCTCTCTGCCCGGTTTCTCGACGACGAACTGAAAGGTCTGCGGGCGAATGCCATCGTCTCACCTACGATCTTCCTGAGCGTGGCTGTTTTTCTGCTCCATGTCGTGATCACGCGCGTCATCAGCACTCAACGGGAACAAATTGCAGCCCTCAAAGCCTTCGGCTACACGCATTGGGAAGTTGGTCTGCATTACATGCAGTTTGTCATGGTGATCACAACCTTCGGTGCAATTGTGGGAACAGCAGGGGGCGGCTGGCTGGGCAAGGCGATCACAGGTCTGTACGCCGAGTTCTATCGTTTCCCGGAATATCTCTACCGGTTCGACCTGCGGATCGTGGCGATGGCGTTGTCGATGAGTGTGATCGCAGCGGTCATCGGAACAATGAGCGCGGTCCGACAAGCGGTCCTGTTGCCGCCCGCAGAAGCGATGAGGCCCGCCCCCCCTGCTCAGTTCCGCGAGACACTCATTGAACGCCTCGGATGGTCACGGGTGTTCTCGGCGAGCGGACGAATGATCATCCGCGAACTCGAACGACGCCCGTGGAAGGCATTGATGTCGACAGTCGGAATCGCATTTGCGGTCGCTGTGCTGATTCTCGGTCGATTCGCTGTCGATGCCTTCGAATACATGATGGACTTTCAATACTTCGTCACCCAACGACAGGATGTCAGCGTGACATTCGTCGAACCATTGTCTTCTGAGGCTCAATTCGAAGTGCAGCAGTTGCCGGGAGTCCTGCGGAGCGAAACCTATCGAACGGTTGGTGCCAAATTGCGACACGAGTATCGCTATCGCAATGTGGCCATTCTGGGATTGAACGACGAGCGCGAGTTGTACCGCTTGATCGATGCGCGGGAGCATCAGACCAAGTTACCGAAGAACGGTCTGATGTTGTCCGACAAGCTGGCGGAAGTGTTGCACGTCAAGGTGGGAGACACGCTCACGGTCGAAGTGCTCGAAGGAGAACGGCCGACGTGGGAGGTACCTGTCGAGGCATTGATCTATGAGTTTCAGGGGACGAATGCCTACATGAGCCGAGCAGCATTGGATGAGCTGCTCCGCGAGCAGGGGAGCATCTCCGGAGCTTATCTGCGGGTCGATGGGACGAAACTCGACAAGTTATACCAACAACTGAAAGAGACGCCTCGCGTTGCCAGCGTGCTGCTGAAGGAGGCGGCCCTGGAAGGATTTCAGGAGACGATTGCTGAGAACCAGTACATCATGCAGGGGTTCAACACGATGTTCGCCTGCATCATTGCATTTGGTGTGGTCTACAACACGGCTCGAATCTCATTGTCCGAACGGAGCCGCGAGATGGGCACATTGCGGGTGATCGGCTTTACAAGACTCGAAGTGTCATCCATTCTGCTGGGAGAACTTGCCGTAATTACTCTCGCTGCCATTCCGGTGGGATTTGGTGTCGGTTATCTGTTCGCGGTCGCCCTGGCGAAAGGTTTCGAGACCGAACTGTTTCGCATCCCGATCGTGCTGAGTCCGGAGACACTTGCGTTTGCAGCCGGAGTGACGATCATCGCCAGTGTGATCTCCGGCCTGATCGTCAGACGACAGATCGATCACATGGACCTGGTGTCGGTGCTGAAGCAGAAAGAGTGATGAGCCATCAGCATTCAGTCTACCATCATCAGCCAGACATCATCACACCTTCACGGGAATCGAGAGTGGCAAAACCTGCAAAGACGCGTATCGGCACATGGTTCCGTCGGCTGGCGATGCTGGCCGTCGTGGCTACTGTCGTCGGTCTGATCGTCTATGCGATCCTGCCCAAGCCGGTCGGCGTCGATCTGGGGACAGTAGAACGTGGTTCGCTGCGAGTGACCGTCGATGAGGATGGTCACACGCGGATCAAGGAGCAGTATGTCGTCTCTGCCCCGTTGAGCGGACGGCTGCTGCGGATCGGTCTGGACGTCGGGGATGAAGTCGTTGCCGGCGAAACGCCGATCGCACGCATCGAACCGACCGATCCCGAGTTACTCGATCCACGCGCACAGGCACAATCCGAAGCCCGTGTCAAAGCGGCCGAGGCTCGGCTCAAACAGGCTGCCACACAACTCGAACGGGCCAAAGCTTCCATGGATTTCGCCGAATCAGAATTGGCACGCATTCGTAACCTGCGTGAGAGAGGCGCTGCAACCCCTTCACAGGTCGATGAAGAGGAAATGAAGTTTCGGACTACGACGGAGGACTTCCGGGCTTCCAAGTTCGCAGAGGAGATTGCTCAGTTCGAACTTCAACTGGAACAGGCTGCCCTGTTGCGGACTCAGGGAGCAACGGATTCCTCGAACGATCACGAGACTGATGCCTCATCGGGCAACAATGGACAGTTCGTCATCATGGCCCCCATCAGCGGACGCGTCCTCAAGCTGGAGCAGGAGAGTGCGACGATTGTGACGCCGGGGACACAGCTGATGCAGTTGGGCGATCCCCGTGACCTCGAAGTTGTCGTTGATGTTCTCTCTCGCGATGCGGTGCGGATTGAACCGGGAGACAAAGCGGAACTCGATCAATGGGGAGGCGACACCCCGCTGCGTGCGACCGTGCGACTCGTCGAACCGTCCGGCTTCACCAAAATCTCCGCCCTCGGAGTCGAGGAACAGCGGGTCAATGTCATTCTCGACCTCGATGACGCTCCGGAAGATCGTTCCACCCTCGGCGACAACTTTCGCGTCGAGGCACACATCATCGTCTGGGAAGAGCCGACGGTGTTGAAAGTCTCCAACAGCGGCCTGTTCCGTCACGAAGGAGCCTGGTCCGTCTTCCGCATCAACAACGAGCACGCACGACTGCAACCAATCGAACTCGGCCACCAGAACAGCCTCGAATCCGAGGTCCTCTCCGGCCTGGAAGAAGGCAACCTCATCGTATTGCACCCGAGCGATCAAGTGACGGATGGGGTTGAAGTATTCGAGAGGTAGCAGTTTACTCTTGTCCCGCTGAACACGGTGTCCAATGAGTCATACTCTTAGGGGGGATGATCTGTTTTGATTTCACCCAGCAACGGACGAGGGCCACGTGGCGTTCATAGCCGTCGGCGAAGGATTGATGCCGGCGTTCGCGTTCCATCGATTGAGTTCGCGGTTTCCAGCAACCATGTTGACTGAGCAAGCGTAGACGCAAACTCGCTCACTTTAATAACCCAAAAGTGTTCTCCCCCGCCACAGATGCAAGTTGTCGCAACGTGGCAAGCGAAGTCATCAGCCCTCTTCGTCGATCGCCAGGCCCAGTTTCTTGGCTCGTTCTTTCCAGCGTTTGCGGGCGAGGGCTTGCATGTCATCGGCCCGGTCGGCTTCGTCGACGATTTCGAGACCGAGGAGCGTCTCGACGAGGTCTTCCAGAGTGACCAGGCCGGCTGTGCCGCCGTATTCGTCGACCACGTGACAGATGTGGGCTCGCTGGTCGATCAGATGGTCAAAGAGTTTGGAGAGCGGTGCTGTTTCCGACACTGTGACAATCTCACGGCGCAATTGACTGAGCGGCATTTCGAAGTGTCCTTCCGCCTTGGCGAGCAGGAGATCGTCCTTGAGCACGAAACCGGTGACATCGTCCGGTTGCTCGCCGTAGATCGGCACGCGTGAGAATTGCAATCGCGGATACTTTTCCAGGGCTTCCCCAACGGTCATGGTTTCCGGCAGCGAAAGGACGACCGTGCGGGGGGTCATGATGTCCTTGACCTGCAGGATTCGCAGTCGAAACAAGTTCGTGACGATGCGCGACTCGTCTGCATGCAAATGTCCTTCTTCGGCGCCTTGAGCTGCCAGGGCAGCGAACTCGGCTCGTGTGATCGTGGGGTGCGGGTCGTTGGGGGCAATCAGTTTGCCGATCCACTCGGACATCACAACCAGCGGATACATCAGCCAGATGAGCAGGCCGACGGATCGCACCACGATGGGGGCCAGCGATCGCCAATACACAGCACCGAGCGTCTTGGGGATGATCTCCGAAAGCACGAGGATCAGGAGTGTGAGGACAGCCGACGTCAGGCCGACCCACTTTCCCTGAAACACCACATACGCCTGTGCACCGACGCCAGCAGCCCCGATGGTGTGGGCGATCGTGTTCAAGCTCAGAATGGCTGCAAGCGGACGCTCGACGTTCTCCTTCATCTTCTCGATGATAGACGCGACGGGACTCCCCTGCTCTTTGAGCGTCGCCGTGTACGAGGGGGTGATGCTCAGCAGGACCGCTTCTGCGACTGAACAGAAGAACGAGAAGCCCAGCGCGATCAGCAGGTAGGCAAACAGCAGGATCACATCCGCCTGCGTCGCCGTCTCGACTGGAGCATTATCGTTAGTAGGAAGACCGGCAGCAAACAAAATCCATTCAGAGAACATGAGCCATTCCAGGTTGAAGTCCGCACGAGTTTCTCCCTGCAGAATGTATGTCGACTCGCCCGAAACCGAAATGCAAACTGTGTCTGAATGAACCACAGAGTTCGCGGAGGACGCAGAGAACTGACCTCTGCGCTCTCTGTTTCCTCAGCGGTTTACACTTCGTATTGAGGCCGATTGAATGAACCATCGACGAGCTTACGGTACGATGGCGACATGAGAACTACCCCCCTGGCAACGAGTTTGGTGCTGGTTGATGTGGTTATCCGCTCGGTCATAGGAGCGTCCGCGGCAGGCCCGATAGCAACAAAATCTGCAAATGATGATGTGATTACCCACACATTGAACTCACACTACCAAGCAGGCGAGACGAAGGTTCGCGTGCTCCTACCGGATGAGATGGCGAAGGAAGAGAAGTTTCGCGTCCTGTATGTGCTGCCGGTTGAGGCCGGGGACGAGGATCGATATGGCAGCAGCTTGCAGGAGGTGCTGAAGTGCGACCTGCACAACCGGTATCGATTGATTTGCGTGTTTCCAACGTTCTCACAACTGCCGTGGTATGCAGACCATCCGACGGACAGGACCATTCGCCAAGAATCGTACCTGCTCAAGGATGTGTTGCCATTGATTGAGCGGACGTATCCGGTCGTGGAGGGGCGGGCCGGACGTCTGCTCGTCGGGTTCAGCAAGTCGGGATGCGGAGCCTGGAGTTTACTGTTGCGTCATCCGGATATCTTCGAAAAGGCGGCTGCGTGGGATGCCCCGCTGATGATGGATGCTCCCGAAAAATACGGGAGCGGCCCGATTTTCGGCTCACCGGAGAACTTCGCCAATTACGAAATTCAGTGGTTACTGCGAACCAGAGGCCCTGCCCTCGGCGACCAACCGCGACTGATCCTCACCGGCTACGACGCTTTTCGCGAGCACCACATCCAGACGCACCACTTGCTCGACGACCTGGGCATTCCCCACGTCTACCGCGACGGCCCGTACCGCAAACACACCTGGCACAGCGGTTGGCTCGCCGAGTCTGTCGAATTGCTCATGGCAGAAAGATGAGGATGTCACATGTTTTGGGTTTGAGGTAGTGTCCCCGTGTTGTGTTGGTGAAACTAGGTGAGGCCATAAGAGGCTGGCCCGCGCCATTGTCGTTGTTCGATAAGCAGGCTCATGTACTGGTGGAGTTCTTTTGCCTGTGCAGGTCTCAACACTGCGATGCGTTCACCGAGTTCCTCAATCTCGTCACTCTCAAACGCTGCACCGATCAAGACACCTCCTGGTGGTGACTGTTCCATCTGAGTTTGAAGTTCTGGCTTCATCATGCCACCATTCCCTTCGCATACTCACTCAACAACCGCTCCAACGTCCACGGCTCGTCAGCGACACCAGCAGCAACCGCAGGGGTGGTCTTGCGTGTCTAATGTGAACCGCCCCAATTGTAGCAAGCGTAGAAGAGACTCAACATGGCTTCGTGGTTCTCTCACGTTTTGAGAAGCCGTCGGTCAGCCGAGTGATTCGACTAAACTTCAAGAGCGTCAACTCATCAACAAAACTCGGGGGCACTACCGAATTTCGAGGACGAACATCTGGCGTGTCTTCTCAGCGTCGTCTGCGATGGCGGTGAACACGATCTTGTCTGAAGTGCGGTTCCAGCAGGGGGCACCGTCGATGCGTAGATCGCCGTCAGTCCAGCCGGTGTGATCGAAGCCACGTGATCGGGTAAACGCTCCGTCGGACAGACGGTAGAGAACATAAAAGTTCTCCGTACCGACCTCGTACCCGTTCGCCAGACATTTCCCATCAGGCGACAATGCAACGTCCGCTTCCGGGTCGGGAATGACCTCGCGATTCGCGATCGTGCCGACGATTTGTTGCTGATCGGTGTCATAGAAAACCTGACGCCCGTCATGACTGCCGATCATGCGATGCCCCTGTGCCCACTCGGGATGTCCGCCGATGAACACCGGCTGCGGAGTCAAACCGCTGCCGTCCGGAACGACCACAAACGGTGTGTTGATCCGGCGCTCACGGTTCCCAAACTCTCCCCGCACGTAGAAGTAGATCCGGTCATCGTCCCGGTTCCAGAGCGTGTGGTTGATGAACAGCGGTTGTGTATCGATGTGGGGAGAGGTCGGTTTGAGAATGTCGTAGACCTGGCGGAAAGAGACGAGCAGCTGTTTCTCACCAGTAGAAACATCGACCTTGAACACGCCATCGTCCCCGGGGGCGACTTCGCCATCCGTCCAATCAAAGGCTCCGGGATATCCGGTGACCGGACGCAGTCGTGAGAGGCGGCCATAATTGATGCCGAGGAAATGACCTCCGTTTTGAGCAACACCGCTGTTGCCGATCGGCGTGTCAGCGAAGCGATACTCGCGAACCCGAAGTTGCTCAACGATGTCGTACAAGACCGCAAAGACCTGATTGGTCTCGGGGTCTCGATCATTGAAAAAGAACTGTGTCTCAGCTTGCTCGGGGTTCCAGTAAAACATGGTCCCCTGCTGAAAGTTCCAGGCCCGGGTCCGATCAACGACCGTAACCAAGTTGTTCCGATGTGTATCGATCAGCACAACCTCCGCTGCTTCTCCCACGAGGGGCATGCGATCCTGAAAACTCGTTTGCAGGGCGAGAATGTAACGCCCGCTCGCATTCCAGGGGATCGTCCCAGCATGCCCGATGTATCCGAAAAAGTGGTGTTTCGGCCCCTGAGTCAGCTGTTGAACGGCATGTTGGACAGGCTGATCATCTGCACGCACCGAACCAGTGACGACCAGCGACGTGACCAGACAAACAATCGCACGCACGAGAACCTCCCTTAATGAGCCGTCCAATCATGCTTGAAAGCACAACCATCATGACAGTCAGCATTTGTCGCTGCCAGATCACACGAATCACACCAGAACGACTTGAAGTGAATTCACAGAAGTCGTTACACTCGCCTGCATAACCAACAAGGGGGGTATAGCTCAGTTGGTTAGAGCGCAGCTCTGATAAAGCTGAGGTCCCAGGTTCGAATCCCGGTACCCCCACTCTTCAGCGGTCAGCCTTCAGCGATCAGCAATCAGTTCACCTGAAAGCTGACCACTGAATGTTGACTGCTCTCCCGGGGACGTAGCTCAATTGGGAGAGCACCGGCTTTGCAAGCCGGGGGTTGTC